>JBOGBM010000038.1:0-6498 GCA_051656205.1 Metamycoplasmataceae bacterium | reverse complement strand
ATTAAAAGATATGATTATATCGAAATCCCTCATCCAAAACTTTTTGTTCACATGGTGAATCGAGGGTCAATATCTCAAGAGAATTTAGAGTTGGCTCTAAAAGATTTAATTCATAAAGCTAAACAATTGAATAAACCTTGTGTAGCTATTGGTGATGTAAGATACATTGATAAAAATGAAAAAATTCTCCATAATGTTTACATTACAGCCAAAGGTTTAGAAGGGCGAGTTCATTACCTATTTAATCGTAAAGACACTTCACCAATTTACCCAACTCAAAATTTTTTAACTACAAATGAAATGCTCGAGAATTTTAAATTTCTTAATAATGAACAATTAGCATATGAAATAGTTGTTGAAAATTCAAATAATATCGCCGATTCTATAAGTGATGATATTAAAGTTATAAAGAATAAATTACATGCACCAAAATTTGACGATTCTGATAATAAATTAAAGGCTTTAGTTTATAAACAAGCACATGCAACATATGGTGATGAATTACCGACCATTATAAAAGAAAGAATAGATAAAGAATTACAACCAATTTTAAAATATGGTTTTTCAGTTATCTATTGAATAAGTCATTTACTTGTTGCGAAAAGTCTTGCTGATGGCTATTTGGTTGGTTCTAGGGGATCAATTGGTTCTTCTTTTGTGGCGACTTTAATTAAAGTTACTGAAGTTAATCCATTAGTTCCTCATTATCTTTGTTCCTCTTGTAAATATTCTGAATTCTTTACAAAAGGAGAATATGCTTCTGGATATGATTTACCTGAAAAAAAATGTCCAAATTGCAAAGATATAATTATGACAAAGGATGGACAAACAATTCCTTTTGAAACATTCTTAGGTTTTAATGCCGATAAAGTTCCTGATATTGATTTAAACTTTTCTGGTGAATATCAAAATATAATTCATAATGAAGTTAGAAAACTTTTTGGTGTTGAAAACTGCCTTAGAGCCGGAACTATTTCTAAAGTTGCATCCACAACAGCTTTTGGTTATGCAAAAAATTGAAAAGAAGAACAAGGAATTGACAAATCCGATTCTTTCATCGATTTTGTTTCCAGTCAAATAATAGGAACAAAGAGAACTACTGGTCAACATCCTGGTGGAATAATAATTATTCCAAAGGAGTTTGATCTTGAAGATTTTACTCCTGTTAATTTTCCTGCAAATGATAAATCCTCAAATTGAAAAACAACTCATTTTGATTTTCATGCTATTCATGATAATGTTTTGAAATTGGATTTACTCGGACACGTTGATCCCACGGCATTAAAATTATTACAGGAGCTAACAGGTGTTGCCCCTGATACAATACCATTTCATGATAAAAAAATAATTCAAATGTTTCATTCCACTGAACCATTAGGAATTAAACCAGAAGATATAAATGGTGAAAAAACAGGTGCTATTGGAATACCGGAATTTGGAACACCTTTTGTTAGAAAAATGTTAATTACGGCAAAAATATCTAATTTTTCAGATTTAGTATCCATTTCAGGTCTTTCTCATGGAACTGATGTTTGAAAAGGTAATGCTGATCAATTAATAGCCAAAAATCATCTTGAACTAAAAGATGTTATTTCTTGTCGTGATGATATTATGGTTGTATTAATGAATAAAGGCATTGAACCTCTTAAATCATTCCAAATTATGGAAAAAGTTAGAAAGGGTATGGGGTTAAATCTAGATGAAGAAATGCTACTTAAAAAGCACAATATACCCCAATGAACAATTGATTCCTTAAAGAAAATAAAGTATATGTTTCCTAAGGCTCATGCGGTTGCTTATGTCATGATGGCTTGAAGAGTTGCTTGATTTAAGCTTTACTATCCACTTCAATATTATGCATCATATTTTTCTACAAGATCCGATCATTTTGATATCGGAATATTAATTGCAGGTAAAAAAACTATTGTTGAAAAATTAAAAGAATTAATTTCAAGACAAAACAGACGAGATGAAAAAAAATTAACTTCAAAGGAAAATTCATTAATTGTTAACTTAGAGGTTGCAAATGAAATGTTTGCACGTGGTTTTATTATTCAAAATATTAATATATATAAATCTGATTCTTACAAGTGAATAGTTGACGAAAAAACTAAGTCTTTAATACCACCTTTTATATCGATAGATGGTCTTGGAAATGCAGCTGCTGAATCAATAATTGAAGCTAGAAAAGATGGTGAATTCCATTCAGTTGAAAATTTTGCTAAAAGAGTTCAAGTTAATAAAACCATCATTAACAAAATGAAGGAAATGAAAATATTGTCAGAATTAGATGAGACCGATCAAACTACTTTGTTTTAGAAATGATATCATTAGCCATAATAAGTGCATCTTCAACAGCTTGATCCATGTTTATATATTTATAATTAGCCAACCTACCAAGAAGATATAAATTATCAAATTTATCAGCTAGCTTTTTGTATTTTAAATATTTTGATCTAGCAACATCTGTCGCCAAAGGATAGTAAGGTTCGTGAAAATTTTTTGAATCTGGAGAATAAGTACCTGGATATTCCCTAGAAATAATTGTAACATTTGGATTAACATCAAACGTCATATTTTTATATTCTGTAATTCTTGTCATTGTCGGGTGAGCGGGATAATTAACAACTGCTGTTTCTTGGAATTTTACTTTATTTACTTCTTCTATCTTAATATCAAGTGATCGATAATCAAGAATTCCATATTTATTTTTGAATAAAGCATCTAATGGTCCTGTATAAATAACTAAGCAATTTTCATCATTTTTAAATGAAATAGTATTTTCATTAAAATTAAGATAGTCAATACCATTTTCATTAACAGAGAATTTAATATTTTTATGATCCAAAATACGTTGAATTGTTTTTAAATAACCATCTTCAGGAACACCTTCATATTCATCATTAAAATATGTATCTTTATAAGATAAAATGACTGGTATTCTTGCAGTTACTGATGCATCTATTTCTTCGGGTTTTAAATTTCACATTTTAGTTGTGTAGTTTTCAAAAAGATTTTTATAAATGAAAGTAGCAACTTTGTTAATAAGTGGATCTTTATCTTTAAATAATTCTAAAATAGTAATATTCTCTTTATTTGGATATTTTTCTAGAAGAGCTTTTTTGATTTTTTCTTTTTCATCAGGAAAACAAATATCAATAGATTTAAAGTTGAATGGTATAGGTACTAATTTATCATCGACGTAACCTTCAACAATATTTTTAAACTTATTAAGTTTTCAAAATCTATTCATAAACTTAATAACCTCTTGTTTGGAAGTGTGAAATATATGTGGACCATATTTGTGGACCATAATACCTTTTATTTTTTCATCAAAAAGATTACCTCCAATGGTTTTTCTTTTTTCAACTATTTCTACATCAAAGTCTTTCTCTGCCAATACTCTAGCAAGAACTGCGCCGGATATCCCAGCTCCAATAATTATTATTTTCTTCATATTAATAAACAATTATATATCCGAAAAGCTAATTAAACAATTTTTGTTCCATGAAATTGAGTTGCACCAGTTAGTTTCATTATTTCATTTACATTATCTTTAGTTACACTTCCACCAACAAGTATTTCTATTCTGTTTCCAAAGTCTTTAATTATTTCTTTTATTACTTTAGTGTTATTAATTGCCGCTGACTTTCCGCCTTTAGTTAAAACTCGAGTAAAACCCATTTTAATTAAAATAGGTAAATCTCTCTTGTAATTTTGTAAACTATCAATCGCCATATGGAAATCATATTTACAGCCATCTAAATTTCTTATTAATTTTTCACATGCCTCAGTATCAATCTCATTATTTTTATTTATAAAACCAAAAATGAATTCCGTTGCGCCAATCTTTTTGAATGTTTCAATCTCTTTAATCATGATATTAATTTCATCATCACTAGCCGAAAAATTCTCATTTGTCCTAATCATAACTACTTGATGTATATTTGAGTTATTCTTGATATATTCAAATAATTCAATTCTTGGTGTTAAACCACCCTTTGTTAAATCATAACAAGTCTCGAATCTATCGACACCCTTTTCAATAAAATATTTTGCACTTTCTACTGTTTCAACACAAGCTTCTTTTATAATTTTATTTTTACTCATAACATTAAATTATATATTTAATATGTTAAAATTATTTTGTTAATATTAAAAATAAAGGTTGATTAAAAATGAGTATATTTCATAAGGAAAGAAAAATGCAATTTAAAGGATTTAAGAATAGTCTTGAGGCATCAGAGTTTGTCGCTCAGGAGATGTTAGAAGAAATTAGAAAAGGCAAGCAAATAAATTTAGGTTTAGCTACAGGTTCTACTCCAATTTTGTTATATAAATTATTAATTGATGATTATAATGATCATAAAACATCATGAGAAAATGTTTCTACATATAATCTGGATGAATACCTAGGTCTTCCTGAAGGGCATCCGCAAACATACAAAGTTTTCATGAAGGATCAATTATTTTCAAAAGTTAATATAAATTTAGATAATACTCATTTTCCAACAATTGATGCTGATTATGATCAATTAATTAAAAGTCATGGTGAAATTGACATCCAAATTCTAGGTATTGGTACAAATGGTCATATTGGATTTAATGAGCCAGGATCTCCATTAAAATCATTGACAAGAGTTGTTGATTTAACAGAAGAGACAATTAAAGTAAATGCTGAGAAATTCTTTAATAATGATATTTCTCAAGTTCCTACAAAAGCTATCTCGATGGGATTAGAATCAATTTTAAATGCAAAAAAAATATATTTATTAGCTTTTGGTTTATCTAAAAAAGAAGCAATGCATAAATTATACAATTCAAAAAAATTTGATATTGATTTCCCTGCTAGTGCTCTTTTAAAACATAACGATGTAACAATAATATTTGATATAGAAACAGAACTTAATAAAGAGATGAAACTTGATTTATAAAAATGCATTGATTACAACAAAAGATACTTCATTTATCGGTTTTATCGAAATTGACGATTCAGGTATTGTTAAGAGAATCGAAAAGGGAAAAACTGATGAGGAAGGAATTGATTGTCACAATCAAATAATAATGCCGGGATTTATTGATTCTCATACACATGGCGGATATGGGATGGCTTTTGATGATTTAGGTCAAGGAGCATTTGAAAAAGAATACCTTAATTATCTAAAAAATTTAATTCAAGAAGGAGTTGTTGCTTTTGTGGGTACAACAGTAACTTCTTCATTAAAAAAATTAACTGAATTATCTTTACTTATCAATCCTTTGATTAAAAGTAATTTAAATCTTCCTCAACTTGTAGGTTGATACTTTGAAGGACCTTTTATAAGTAAGGCAAAAAAAGGAGCGCATGAAGAAAATTTAATTATTCCAATTGATGAAAATTTTATTAATAATATCAAAGAAAATATTTCAATACCTACAATACTTACCGTGGCTCCAGAAGTTGGAAATAACCTTGAACTTATAGAAAGATATAGTGGTGACTTTATTTTTGCACTTGGTCATTCTAATGCAGGATATAATGAAGCGAAAACATCCTTGAAAAACGGAATAAAAAGAATCACTCATTTGTATAATGCTATGAGTGGGTTTCACCATCATGATTTAGGAATCTTAAATGTTATTTTTAATAAAGAGCATAATAAAGATTTAAATATTGAAATTATTACTGATGGTGTTCATGTAGATAACGAAGTCATTAAATATTCATATAAAAATTTTAATATTAAAAATATTTCGATTGTTTCAGATTCTTTACCTCATAAAGGTTTTCAAGACGGTAAATACAAATTAGGAAATCTTCCAATTGAAAAGAGAGGTAATTGATTCTATTTAGAAGGAACAAAGACCTTATCGGGTGGAGCTTGTCCTTATATTTTTCTTGTGAAAAATTTTTATGAAATTACCCGTTGTTCATTAGAAGAATTGGTGATGGTTTCTTCTTATAATGCAGCTAGAAATCTTAACCTTGAGGATAATTATGGAGATATTGTTATAGGAAAGAAAGCAAACATAGTTTTCTTAAGTAAGGAAATAAAGTATATTCGTTCATATATTAATGGAGAACTTTGAAAATAATTATTAAAGTAATTTCCTAATATACTTTTCAATTTTTTTAGGTGCTTTCATTGACGAAAATCTTTTTATAATTTTCCCATTTCGATCAATTAAAAATTTCTCAAAATTTCATCTTACATCTTTTCCGAAAAATCATGGTTTTTCATTTGTTAGCATTTTATATAAAGAACTTTGCTTATCCCCTTTCACATCTATTCTTGAAAACATTTCAAATGTTACATTATAGGTTAGTGTGCAAAACTTTTGAACTTCTTCATCTGTTGAGAATTCTTGGTTTTTGAATTGTGTACAAGGAAAACCTAATATAACTAACCCCTTGTCTTTGTAATTTTCATAAAGCTTTTCTAAACCTTCATATTGTCCAACAAAACCACATTTACTTGCAACATTTACAATTAATATTACTTTGTTTTGATAGTTAGA
>JBOGBM010000037.1:0-8212 GCA_051656205.1 Metamycoplasmataceae bacterium | reverse complement strand
TTTTTAAAACTGCCATCGCTAAAACATGTGATGCGGTGTGGTTTAACTCTTTATTAAATTTCATATTTTTTCCTTATCTTAGTTATATTATTATATATAAATTAATGTAGAATTACTTGTATCCGACATTTTTCATAATACTTGATAAATTTTTATTAGCTATTATGGTTGCTTTTTCTGCACCATTTTTTGCTATTTTAGGTAAATCTTTTAAAGAATTATTAAAATCAATTTGAAGGGTTTCCAAGAAATTTTTTACGATACTTCCAACTTCTTCTTTAAATTCCTTATAATTAGCATTCACAAAAATCTCTTCAGCTTCTTTTATTGATATATCTTTAAGCGAAGAATATATTATTAGTAAATTCTTCACTCCTGGTTTATTATCAGAGTAATATACTTTATTTTCACTATCTGTTACCGCTTTTTGAATTTTATTAAAAGCAACTTGTGGGTCATCCAATAAAAAGATAGATGCATTTTTATCAGAATCTGATTTTGACATTTTTTTACTTGGGTCCTTTAAAGACATTATTTTAGAACCTATTTCAGAAAATATTGGTTCTGGCTCATTAAGATTGATATTATATTTTTTATTCATTCTACTCGCCAAAGTTCTTGTCAATTCTAAATGTTGTTTTTGATCAATTCCAACAGGGACATATTCAGGATTGTATAGTAATATATCCGCAGCCATTAAAGATGGGTAAACAAATAATCCGGTCGGGATATTTTCTGTTCCATTATCTTGTTTAGATTTTAATGATTTATCTTTAAATTGAGTCATTCTTGACAATTCTCCCATATAAGTATTTGTTGTTGTTAATCAATTAAGCATAGTATGAGCAATAACGTCAGATTGAAAAAAAATAGTAACTTTATTAGGGTCAAGACCACATGCTAAATAGAGAGCAAAAATCTCCTTTCTATTCTTATCCAAATCCTCAGGAGAAATAGGAGAAGCTAAAGCGTGAAGATCAGCAACAAAAATAAACATTTCATAATCATATTGATATTTAATAAAATTTTTTATTGCTCCAATATAGTTTCCGATTGTTAAGGAACCAGTTGCAGTAATTCCGCTTACCATTCTTTTTTTCATATTTATAAATAAAATTATATATTATTATTTATATATATTGAGGAAAGAAGTGGTTTTATGACGGGAAAAGAAAAATTTATATATTGATTTTTAACCATTATTACCTTAGGGTTAATTCATCTACATTGAAGAACTAAGAAAGTTGAGGTTAAAGATGAGTTATCAAGAAAAAATAAGATAACTATCAACATGAAGAAATTGATTGCATTTTTAGGGGGTACTGAAAATATATCTTCTGTCGAATCTACTCACACAAAAGTAAAAATATTTTTTAAAGATAGAGAAATGGTGGAAATAGAAAATATTAGATTAATAAATGGAATATCTGGAGTTTTTGTTACTTCAAACTATTTACAGATCATCGTCGGAAATGAAGCTTTATTGATTGAACAAAATTTGCATTCATTAATTACTTCGCAAAGCTAATTTTCTTTTATTCATTCCTTTAACATGACATGAACGACATCTCGCTTCATATTCATCTTTATCTCCAATTTTAGTTAATTCTGTTTCGTTTGATTTTCGATATGATTTTGAAGCAGATCCTTTGCACATTAAACACACAGCTACTAGCTTAACTACTTTATCAGCAATTGCCAATAAATGAGACATTATCCCAAAGGGTCTCATTAGGAAATCTGTGTCAATTCCGGAAATTATTACTAATTTTCCATTCGAAGCCATATTTTCTATAATAGGAATTATGTCTTGATCAAAAAATTGCACTTCATCAATTATTATTGCATCATATGAGTCATCTCAATAACTAAGAATATCTTCTCCGTTTCTAGCAGTAACTGTTGATTTTTCTAGACCTGAACGTGATTTTATTGTGTCTTTTGAAAAACGTTTATCCTTTGAGGGTTTAACAACTAACATTTTCATATCAGCATACTCTAAAATTCTAATTCTCTTAATTAATTCCTCTGTTTTACCAGAAAACATTGGTCCAGTTATTACTTCTATTAAACCATCATTGTGTCTTTTTAACATATTAACTTCCTATTTCAACTCTTGCTCTATATAATTATCATAATATAAAATTTTATATATTATAATAATAAATAAAATACTTGACCTATTAAGGAGGAAATTATGTTGGAAGTCAGAAATTTATCTAAAATTTTTATTGATAAAAAATTATTTCAAGATGTTAATTTAAAATTTATAGAAGGAAATACATATGGAATTATTGGTGCGAATGGTGCTGGTAAATCTACATTTTTAAAGATTATTGCAAAGGAAATGGAAGCTTCATCGGGTGAAGTTATTGTTGACAAAGGACAAAGGATCTCGACTCTTGAACAAGATCACAACAAATATAATGATATTAATGTAACTGATCTTGTAATAATGGGAAACAAAGATTTATTTGATATTCAGGAAGAGAAAAATGCAATTTATACCAATCCTGATGCATCAGAAGAGGATTATACAAGAGCAAGTGAATTAGAAGAAGAATTTGGAGCAAAAGGTGGTTGAAGTGCTGAAAATGATGCTCAAATTCTACTTGAGGCTTTAGGAATCCCTCGTGAGAAATTCTCGATGACAATGAAGGATTTAAAATCCGGCGAAAAGGTTAAAGCAATTCTAGCAAAAGCACTTTTTGGTAATCCTGATATTCTAATTATGGATGAACCCACAAACCATCTAGATATGAGAGCTATAAAGTGACTTGAAAATTTTATTATTGAATACAACAAAATTGTTATTGTCGTTTCACATGATAGTGAGTTTTTAGATAATGTTTGCACAAATATTGTTGATATAGATTTCGGTAAGGCAAAAATGTTTACTGGAAATTATTCCTTTTGAAAACAATCATCCGAATTAATCGCCGAAATGCAAAAAAATTCTAATGTTAAAAAAGAAGAGCAAATAGCAAAATTAAAATCATTTATTGATAAGTTTTCAGCTAATGCATCAAAATCTAAACAAGCAACATCACGGAAAAAATCTTTAGAAAAAATTACGCTTGAAGAAATAATACCTTCAACAAGAAAATATCCTTTTATTAGATTTGGAGTGCATAAAGCTCCTGGAAAGCAAATTCTTGAAGTTGAAAATTTAGGATATAAAGATGCAAGTGGACAGATATTATTTGATCATTTATCTTTTACTGTCAAACCAAAGGATAAGATTGCAGTTATTGGGGATGATGATATTGCAAAGACTAAATTTTTAGAGATTCTTGCTGGTAAAGAAAAAAACTATACTGGAACTTTTAAATGAGGTGCAACTATTAAACATGATTATTTTCCTAGTGATAATAATGCTTATTTTGAAAACGATACTATTATGATTGATTGACTAAGAGAATGACCTTTAGCAAATACTGAGGAAGAGAATAAGGATATTAGCGATCAGAGAATGCGTTCTTTCTTAGGAAAAATGTTATTCAGTGGGGATAGTGTATTTAAACAAGTTAAAAGCACATCCGGTGGTGAGAAGGCTAGATTGATGTTTTCTAAATTAATGTTAACTGAATCTAATTTCTTAATGTTTGATCAACCTTTGAATCATTTGGATACCGAATCAATCGATGCTGTTGTGGAATCATTTAATAAATATGAATCATCTATGATTTTTACAACATACAATAAGGCACTTATTAAAGAAGCGAATGTTATATTAGAAATTAAAAATGACGCTTCCTATATTTTTAGAGGTTCATTAGAAGAATATGAAGACAAAATGGGAATTAGTTAATATTAATTGTTTTAAATAAATTTATAAAATTCAATAATTAAATCCTTAGTATTTGAATAATGTTTAATAGTGTGACTATCATTAAAAGCATATTCAACTCTCACCGTTAAAATAATAGTTGTATTATTTTGTTTTGCAGATAAAGCTTGTAATTGTCAAACTAACTCATTACTTATTTGTTGATTAAATGGATAAGTTGTAAAAATTGAGGCATTAGCATTATTATTAGAAATGTATTCTTCTCCACTACGAATTGATAATGAATATTGTTTCGCTTTATCTTCAGCAACTACTTTACTAGAAAAAGTTTCACGAGCAAAACTATCAACTAAGGAATTAAGAAAATTTTCAACTTCAATATTAGTATTATCAGTATTGGAGCATGAAGAAAGAACCACAAGAGGTAATGATGTCAAAGTTACTAAATTTGCTCACTTTAAAACTGATACCATTATGGCCTTCTTTACATATTTTAGATTTTATAATATTTTGCAACAAAGAAATTAAGGTCTTGGAGTAGCAATTAAAAGAGTTGAACCATCTGCAAATTTATAATCAACACCAGCTAGAACAGCTAATTCATCAGGTGCACCTTGTTTTCTAATTACCTGAATGTATAATTGTGGTTTAGCTGGATCTACTTTAAGAATATCAGTTGTAAATCCATCAAATACTGTATTTAAAATATCTGCTAATTGATCAATTTCTTCTAAATTTTTGGTGTAGTCCAATATTGCTGCATCGATAGTTTCTTGTGTTATTGTATCTTTTAAAGATATATTGATTGTTTGTGAAGGAGCTGGAGAAATAATTGTTGTAATTTCTTTTTTATCCTCTGATGCAGAACCTTTAAAAGTATTTTGAACACCATCATCTAATTTACCTTTTAAAGTAATCGATGGTGTCGCTTCATTATATTCAATTTCAAACATATCAATATTTGTAGAATTTACTCCTCTAAAAACTAAATTTAACGCTTCTATTAAAGCTACATTCTCTGATTGAGATCCACTTCCGTTATTTGTCGATGCTTTTATTCGAACAATCGCATTTGATATTGCATCAGCATTAACTGTTGTCCAATCTGAAAATAATGTAATGTTTAATTCATGCGTTGTTTGTGATGATGAACACGATACCATACTTGCAACTGGTAAAATGGCCAACGACATAGTTCCTAATCCTAATAATAATTTTTTCATATGATTGTCCTCATTATCTTTTCTTTAGTCTTTTCTAAATTAAATTTAAATATAGTTAAATTTATATAATAATTATACAATATTTTTTTGTTTTATTTATTTATATATTTTGTATTATAGAATATAACATGCTAAAAATTAAGAATCATAATTTATGTCATTTTTAGAATTCAAACATATATCTAATTTATTCTTACGTTCTCTTAAATATTTAAAAATATTTTTGTGACTTCAAAATGGTTTTAAGGTTTCTATTGACATTTTTGCTAAATTTTTTTTCAGTAATTTTCCTACTATTTTAAAATAGAATGAAGTTGTGATAATTAGCGATAATATTCCATAGGTTAATTGAGCAATTGAAAATCCAATAAATCCTGGTAATGCAGCTTGTAAATAAACCCCTAAAAAATAACTAGCTATTCCATAAGATAAAATAAAAACAGTGATTATTGAAAAAAACAAATTAAGATTTCTTCCGAAATTGAAAGTAATAAATATTCTTAAATTAATACTAAAGTTAATGGCAGCAAAAGCAAATAATGAAATCAAAAAAGCATTTGAAGTAAATTTCTTAATGACATCAATATATGTAATATTAACGTTATGTGGGAAGGGAATAGTTGCCTGAATATCTAGTGGAATGATTTCTCGAGTTCATTCCTGTTTCAAAAATAAAGATTCAGTAATATTATCAATAAAAATAAAAATTAATAGGGAAATTATTAAAAATACTATTAATCCATAAAAATTATATTTAAGGCTCTTTTTAAATTGAGTTAATGAAGAATTTAATTCATAACTTATTGGTTTAACGGAAGCAAGATTGACGGCTCTTCCTAATGATTTTGGAATTATAGCCAATAAGTTTAGAAGACTAAAGATTATGATTCTGGAAAGAATAATTAATGATCCACCACCTTCATGGTAAATATAACTATGAACTTCTCCGGAAATTATATTAACTAAAATCATCTGTAAAATAACATTAAAGGAATAAACAAGCATAAAAGTTGACAACATTCACGACATTCTCAAAATTTCTTTTGCAAAATGATAGTCGAATTTCATTTCACTTATTGGTCATGTGGCTACTTTTAATTTATAAATTATTCCGATCACAACAAATTTTATTATTGTTGAAATTAAGGTTCCTAAAGAAATTCTTACAACAGGAGAAATATCATTGGAAAGAGTAAAGAGAAATAAGACTGCTAATCAAATATCTAGAATAGAAAAGAATATTTCAATAATAAAAATATATCTTAATTTAATACCTGATTCTAATGTCATAAAGATGAAATATGATGAGATCCCTGCAAAGAGAATATAGATGGTCATTATACCAATATACAAATGGGAATAAGATTTAACTAAATTAATATTTTCACCAATATTTCTAATGGAAAATTCAGAATATAAAAACATTACTGAAACAAATAAAATTGCAATTAATAAAGATAATCCTCATGAAATGAACATACCAGTATTCATTATTTTCTTTTTGATTTCCTCACTGTTTTTTTCTTTTTCAGAAGATTTAATAATAAAAGATACTTGAACAATAATTAGAATAATAATATTAATTGAAAAGAAAAGCATAGGTTGACTATAGTTAATTGCTTGAGCAACTAGAGATCCATTATCACCATTAAAAAATTCGGTAATGAATAAAGGAAGAATGCTATGTATTGCAATTGGTAACATTGAGAAGAAGAATAAAAAAAATATCTTAAGAAATGATATTAATACTTTTTTGTTAAATGTCATTTTATCTTGCGACACATATAGATCTAAATTATTAATTTTAATTCTACTTTCCTATAATCATAAAATTTATATTTCAAAATTATATTATAAATATATTTTGTTATAAGAAAATAAATTATGAGTTAACATTGCCAGAATGAAGTAATATTTTATTCTATTTTGTCTCTGTTACTAAAATCCAATAGAAACAACTCGTGCTTTGATGCTTGGTTTAGTTCCAAAAGCATATCCAGATAAAGCCTTTAAGGTTATGGAATTCGTAGTTGTTTCAACTGTGAAGTGAGCAAAGTTTTCAGTAGTTACACCACTAAATAATCTATTTAATATTTCAACTCTTGCTTCAATACTTGTAGTTTGATTATAATCAACTACTGCTCTATCAATATCTTCTTGTGTTACTTCATTTTTTGTAATTCATATTCTTAAATCTATTATTGATGAAGATGAGCATGAGACTAAAGTAGCAATTGGAACGATTGTTGCAAAAGATGAAAGAAGCATTACATATTTTTTCATAATTCTTAATTAAGCCTAAGCTGTTAATCCTAAAATTGTAAAAATAACTTCAATAGCTCTGGCAGGGGTTGTGTTTGTGTAAATAGACATTGTTACATTAAGAGTTGTATTAGATGCTGGATCGACTTTGATTTCCATAATCTCTATTCCAAAACCTGGAGAAACACTAGGTACATCAACAAAAGTTTTTAACGCATTAAGTTTAGCTACTTGATCTATTGCATCATTTACTCTTGCGATAGCTTCAGTCACCGTAAGGGATGGATCATTAGTTTGTACTGGATCATTAAATTTTGATGCTTCTATTTCAAGAGTATCTACCTTGAAGCCTTCAACCTTAAAAGTTGTATCCTTTTTAATGTCTGGTTTAGTTTTTTCATGAATAGACACTAAAACATCAATGGTAGTTTTAGTAGTTTCATTAACTTTAGCAGACTTAATCGTCATTTCATATTCCTTTGAAATTTTCGGAACATTAGCAATAGCTTCTAGTGCCTTTAATTTTTCTTCTTGTGTAGGAGCATTTTCAATTGTTTGCGCTGCATCATAAGCAATAAGATCTTTATTTTTTGTTTGGACTGAAGTATTGAATTTTTTAATTTCAGTATCAATATCAATAGCTGTTGAACATGATACGATTGTTGTAAATGGTAAAAAAGTTAAGATAGGTGCTCCTAATGATAATAATAATTTTTTGTTCATAATTTGAACCCCTTAATGTTTAAATGATATTTTTATACAAATAAAATTTTACAATATTTCGAGTAATTATTTTTCTTTATTTAGAAATACCATGAAATAATAATTATTTTAATGATGATTCTTATATTTTTAATATACCATTAATCTTAAGGATTAAATTTAGACTACAAGCTTATTAAACAAAATAAAAGATTTAATATTTCTGATTGATAAG
>JBOGBM010000036.1:0-12360 GCA_051656205.1 Metamycoplasmataceae bacterium | reverse complement strand
CAAGGAACCACTTTAAATAGAGCAGCAGTTACATTAGTTGGTTGAAGTACACAAACTAATATTACTCTTTCTGATTGAACTACTTGAGCTCCTAATGTTACCATAATTGATGCTGGAGCTTTTGATGGGTTATCTCTTGTATCCATTGAAATTCCAAACAAAGTAATTACCATTGGAAATAATGCTTTTAGAAATACAAATGCTTTATCATCGATCTCAATAAATTCTCTCTCGGAATTAAAATCGATTGGAAATAATGCTTTCGAAAACTCAGGAATTACAGCAATTAGTCTTCCTAAAACAGTAACTACAATTGGAACTGATGCATTCAAAAATACTTCGTCACTAACATCAATCACTTTCCCTCATTCTGTATATAGAGAAAGTGTCACAACTCCTTATGGTTTAACTCCAGCACAATGAAATTCAGTTGTTTGAAAAGATTTTCCTGAGAGTGGAATAATTGACAAAATTATTGCTAGAAATTTATTGCAAGTAAATAATAATATAATCGAATGAGCTAATATTAAAAATTTTAGTAGTATTGAATCAGAAGCTTTTATGAACACAGATATTAAATATATTGAAATTCAAGCTAAAGAAGGATTCACTATTGGAACTGGCGCTTTCACAAACACTAGTTTATTGGTAGATATTATTCTTGATGAATCTTATAGGGATATTGTTGATACATTAGGATTTACAGAACAACAAATTCAAAATATTGATTTTACTAGCGCTAAAGCATCAAATAATACAGGTGCAATTGTTGGTTCTATTATTGCAGTTCTAGCAGTTGCAGGACTTGGAGTTGGTGGATTCTTCTATTGAAAATATATGCAAAAGCAAAAAGCTTTAGCTAACCAAAATAATCAGGATTATCAAGATTATCAATCTGACCAGGATAATACTCAAGATTATCAATCTGATCAGGATAACAATTTAGATTACCAATAAAAATAAATCTAAGAATAATCAATCTAGTTATATAACTAGATTTTTTATTTCATATTTCTAAAAATAAGGAAATAAATATTTAGTATTCTTCACTAATTATAAGTTCTTTTATTTATATATGATTCTGCTTATTATTCAAAAATAATATATAAATGTATTTTAATGTCATTAGAAACTTTTATTGTATAAAAAGTATATATTTTAAAATCCCTGTTTTACTCGCTTTCCCCCACTTTAAGATAATCGGTTGAAATGAATTGTTCAAAATATTTAAGAGGATTTTGTTATAATTAATATTATTAATTTCTTGTCGATTGACACTTTAGATATCACAATGAAAATGATTAAATTGGATGGTAAAAATATGAAATCTAAAAAGATTAATAAAAAAACTTTAATTTCAACTTTATCATTAATAGGATTAGGTTCCTTTCTATGTACAGGCATTGCTGTTAATAACAATGTTAATTCAATAAATAGCCCATTAATATCAGCCAATAATGATAATGATTTTCAGATCAATAATCTAAATATTGAAAAGCAATTTGATGGACAAACTTTAACTAGAAATGATGTTCAAAATTTAGGATGAGATACTAAAACAAATATTTTATTAGAAGATTGAGAAAATGATGCTCCAAATGTTACGATAATCAGTGATCAAGCTTTTGAAGGATTATCTCTTATGTCAATTGAAATTCCCAATCAAATTACTTCGATTGGAGATAATGCTTTTAAAGACACAACTCTTATGTCTTTAATAACCTTTAGACCAGCTTCACAATTAACAACAATCGGTAATAATGCTTTTAATAATTCATGAATTACAACACTCAATCTTCCTAATTCAGTAATATCAATTGGAACAAATGCTTTTCGAAACACAACATTATTACAAGGCGGACATGTTGAAATCTCTGTCACTTTAAGACAATCATCTACACTTCCACTTTATGGCTTTACTCAAGGTCAATGAAATTCTATTACTTGAAGAGAACTTCCCTTCCAAGGTCAAACCTTAACTAAAAGTGATATTGTAAGAATTGGATGAGAAAATAAAACATCAATCACTTTAGATGACTGAGCCTTAGATGCCCCTAAAGTTACTAGAATTGATTCGCTTGCTTTTGAAGATTCTAATTTCGCTTCCATTGTTCTACCGAACAAAATAACAGATGTAAGAGATAATGCTTTTGTTAATACCTCATCTCTTACTTCTATCACTTTACCTTATCATTTATATGTAGAAGCAGGACCGACGATTCCTTCTTATGGTTTTACAATAAATCAATGAAATTCAATCATTTGAGATGATTATCCAATGGTTGGAAAAATAAATAAAATTATCGCAAAAGAATTACTAAGAAAAAGTACAGTAATAACTTGAAATGAAATTTCGAAATATGATGAAATTGATAATGAAGCTTTCGCGGATACAAACATTTCATCCATTAGAATTGAAAGAAAAATAAATTTTTCAATCGGAAATAATGCCTTTCAAAATACACCATTATTAGATACTATTGAACTTTCTTTTATGTATAAAGATAGTATTTCAAATTATGGATTTAGTGAAGAACAAATCGCAATTATTAAATATATTGATGAAGGAGTTATACTTACCTTACCTCAAATCATTTCTATAAATGTAATAATTATTGGAAGCATATTAGTTGTAGCTCATGTCACTCTATGAATCTTGGATTGAAAATCTGTAAAGAAAAAAAGATTAGCTTTCGAATTGGGTGAAACTGATTTAATGGATGAAGAGTACATCGAATCAAGTAAATCTCAATATAAAGACGAATACTACAACGACGAATACTACAACGATGAAGACTACAACGACGAATACTACAACGACGAATACTACAACGACGAATACTACAACGACGAATATGAAGATGAAGAAAATTATTAATAAATTTATTTAAAGACATCACCTTCAAAGAATAGGTTTGTTATAAAGTTGCCTTTATATTAATACTCTTTTTGAGAAATATTGACAGACAAATATTCATATTAATCACAATAGATTCAAAGACGAGTTTTTGAATTTGCAACACTTGCTAAAATATAATTATATTAACTAATATTTAATAATAAAATAAGAGCGTTTCCCTTTTTTAATTAATAAATATTTGTTTTCGAAATTCATAGGAACAATTTTTTTATTTTCATCATTTACTATCTTTCCATCTATGGAAATAGAATTAGATGAAATGAATTCTCTCGCTTCTCTTTTGGATGATGCAATCTTAGCTTTTATTAGCAATTCAATTAAAAGAACTTCCTGATTATTATTATCATAAAAAGGAATGTCGTCCTTAATGCTTTCAATATCCTTTATATTTAATGATTCAATGGTATTGTGAGATTCGAAAAGTACATTAGTAATAGAGATTGCTTTCTTTGCTGCTTTTTCGCCATGGATATCTTTTGTCACTTCAAAAGCAAGAAGTTTTTGAGCTCTCTTTTGGTTTTTATTTGTATTATGCAAAATCATTTCTTGTTCAATTTCTTCAAGTCTTAAATATGTATATCATTTTAATAATTTCTCAACATCATCATCTAGAGTATTAACTAAATATTGATATATTGAAAATGGCGAAGTTCTTTTATTGCTTAACCAAATTGGTTGACCTACGGATTTTCCAAATTTATTTCCATTTGAGTCTGTCAATAAATTTAGTGTAATTCCTAAAGCATTATTTTCGCCAAATTCTTTTCTAATAAGTTCTAAACCCGTTGTAATATTTCCTCATTGATCACTACCACCAGCTTGAATTTTAATATTAAATTTATCATACAGAACTTTAAAATCATTTCCCTGAATTAATTGATAAGAGAATTCCGTAAACGACAATCCACTTTCAATTCTAGCATTTACTGATTCTTTAGACATCATATAATTAATAGTAATGTTCTTACCAACATCTCTTAGAAAATCCAGGAATAACATATCACTATAAAAATCATAGTTATCAAGTACTTGCAAATTAAATGCTTCAAGCTGTTTTTTAATTTCTAATTTATTTTTTATAATAATTTCTTTTGATAATAAAACACGCTCTGAATCTTTAAAAGACGGATCTCCAATCATTCCGGTTGCTCCGCCAATCACAGCATATGACTTTAAACCTGCATTTTGAAAACGTTTAAGAATAGTTATTGGAATATAATTTCCTAAGTGCAATGATTCTGCTGTTGGATCAAAACCAATATATATACCATCATTTTCTTGAAGATTTTTAATCTTCTCTTCATTTGTTATGTTGTTAATAATTCCTCGAGCTTTTAAATCTTTAATTAATTCTAATATTTTCTTCATATAAAACCTTTCTACTTAAAAGTTAAAATCCTTATTATCTTGAATTAAAATTAAACCTTCTTTTTCTATTCCTAATGATCTTCACGAACAAATCATTCCTTGTGATTGTTCCCCCATAATCTTGGTTTCCCCAATGATCATTCCAGTTGCTAAAACTGCATTATTTACTGCAAAGAGATATTTGCTTTCAATCTTTAAATCAACAACATTTGTAATAATTTTTAATTCCTTATTATCTTTAGTTTCTACTAAAAGAATTTTTAAACGATCATTTTTAGGATGATTATTAATTTCCTTTATTATTGCAGCTACAAAAAAATTTTTATTTTCGGCATTTTTCATTTCATTTGGAAATTTTTTAGCTATTTTAGCAAAATTCTCATCTGAAAATTTATGATATCCTTCTTTGATATCGTTAAATTCATTCTTGTAATTAAAAACATTTATTCCTAGTAAACTATTGTCCTCTCCATAAATAAAAACATAATTTTCCTTGATTTTTGACGTGATTTCTCCCGAAAATGCACTAAAAACTATGATGAGATTGTTTCCTTCATCAAATATTTTACTCTTGTTTGTTAATGAAATAGACATATTTGAAATTATAATGTAAAACCCTTTACAAAAGGTAAATATTGTGAAATTCAGCATCACTTTGTTATTATTTAATAACTTTTATTAAAATGATAATTTTATCTCTATAATAAATGAATATTACAAATAACAAATTGAGGTCAAAATGCTTAAAAATGAATTTCAAAAAATCAAAGTTTCTAATAGTTATGCTATTGGAGGCATGATAGGAGCTGGTAAATCAACACTTTCTAGGGCTCTAGCTAAAGAACTTGATGCCGATGTGGTGTATGAACTAAATGAAGACGATAAATTACAAAATTTATTATTGGAAAAGCTATATGAAGGTGATAAAACATCAGCAATTGCCTTCCAAGTTTATTTCTTTTGTGCAAGATTCGATAATTATAAAGAGGGAATTTCTAACAATTCTTTAACGGTTTTCGATAGAACGATTTTTGAAGATAGATTATTTGCTCACCAAAATATGACTTCTGATCCAGTAATGTTTGGGTTTTATGATAGTATGTGACATGATAAGGTAAAAGAACTTATTTATTCTGTTGGTGTTCCAAAATTATATGTAATTCTTGATCTAAAATGAGAAGAGTTTAAGGACCGCATTTTTAGACGTGGAAGAAAATCGGAAGTCGAGAATTTCTCTAAAAATGAGGCTTATTTTAAATCTATTCATAGTGTATACTTAAAATATCTTGTTGATGTTTGTCAAGTATATGGAATCAATCACATTATTGTTGATGCTTCCCTAACCACTGAACAGCAAATTCATTTGATTAGAAATAAAATAAAAAAAGATAACCTAGAAAAATTACAAAAAAATTAGTTATGGAAATATTAAGAAATACTATAGGAGCTTACAAGTTCAAACCTGCTAAAAATAAGGCAAAAGGAACAATTGTTTTTGTTCATGGTTATGCAACTAATAGTAATTATCATGACGAAGCAGCAGAAAGATTTGTGGATTATGATTACTATGCATTTGAACTCCCGGGGCATGGTTATACTGAATATGATCAAAACAAAAAACTCGATTTGAGTGTTTTTGTGGATTTTTGCATTGCTATGATTAATGAACTTCAATTAAATAACTTTGTTTTAATAGGACATTCCATGGGAGGCTCTTTAGTTTTAAGAATAGCCGAAAAGATTGGTGAAAAGATTTATAAACTAATTGTTGTAACTCCGATGAATTCGGCAGTTTCATTAAGTACTCTTAGATTTTATTTTTTATTTACTCCTAAAAGTTTTAATAAAACATTAGCTTTAAATAATGTTTTATATACAGATTTAACTAAAACACTCGATCTTGACATTGATCATTATATTAATGAAGAACATAAATATCAGCTTGCCAATTTAGTTTTCTTTAAAAAGCTAAAAAATAAATTATACAGCCCTAAGAATGTTAAGGATTGTATAAAAGCCGAAAAAGCACTTACTTTGCCAACACTTTTAATAGTGGGTGAACATGATAAAACTATTCCCTGTAAATCCGCAATTAGAGCAATCAAAAGAACAAACAGACCTTATGTTCAAGTTTCTATTTTTAAGAATTCAGCTCATATCCCTTTCAAAGAAGAACCTGAAAAATATCTTAAAGAAATCCTTGATTTTATAGAATAAAAAATGCTTGTTAGACATTTTATTTTATTATGAAATAAATTCTTTTAAGAATATTTCTTTTGGTTGCAAATGTTAAAATAATTTAATCAATAAAAGTTATCTTGTTGGGAATACCTGTTGATTTGTCTTCATATTTTTCTCATTTAGAAGATGAGCCATCTTTTGATTTCACTTCACCTTTATCACTAAATAATAACTTAAATGATGTTACAAGAGATGATATTGCCGGAACAACTAAGGGAATTAATCCGCCTAAAAATAGAAGTGAACTACCACCATATGTTTGAGCGGCCTTTTCATTACTAATTTTGGTAAAACCTGTTTTATTCATACGTACCTCCTTTCAATATATATGTTCCGAAAATAGCTACTCTTTTAATTAAAAAAATAAATTCAGTAATAAACCCACAAATGTTTAAAGTTTTTTCATAATTAATTAAAATAAATTAATAAATAATTTAACAACTCTTTATAATTTAGTTATGTATTTTATTTATGGAGAAGAATTATTTTTAATTGAGAAAGAAATTAAAAAAATATTAAAAGCAAATGAAGGTGCAAAACCAATGTTTTTTGATGCGGAATCTTCTATTTATGATGTTCTTAATGAAATCAATACTTTTTCAATCTTTGAAGACAAGAAAATAATTATTTTAAAAAATTTCAATTTACTAACTAAATCAAACAGTGCTTATGATCAAGAATTAATAAACTCTATCATTAATAAGAATGAAAATTGTATTTTGATTTTCGCATTCTCAGATATAAAACCAAAATCGCCTTCAACATTATTTAAATACTTATTAGATAATGCTAAAGTAATTGAGGTAAAAAAATATTCTAATGCAAAACTAGGTGGAATCATTCAAAAAATCGTTCAATCTAAGGGTGGAACGATTTTAAATATTAATGCTATTTTATTATCGGTTAAATTGCCAAATGATTTAAATCTAATTATTAGTGAAATTGATAAACTTTTGTTGGAAAATAAAGAAATCACAAAAGATATGATTAAAAATTCAATTGCTAAATATCATTCAAATAATATTTTTGAATTTATAAACTCTTTCCAGGAATCAGATGCTTCAGGTTTATTTAGAGCTTATAAAGAAAAAATTGATAATGGAGAGTCAATTGTTAATTTAATTTCCCAATTATCCAATGCTTTAATTCTTTGCAGTAATATATATTCATATAAAGCAAGTAATATGAGAATCGAAGAAATAGCTGACAAATTAAAAATTCATATATTTAGGGTTAAAAAAGCAAATGAACTCTTAAATACTATGGGTATTGAAAAGATCAAAAAAATCATTCAAATGTTATCTGATTTAGACTCAAATATTAAAACAGGTAAAATAGATGAAGTTATTGGTTTTGAAAAACTTCTTTTGGAAATAATACGTTAATTTTGTATAATTTTTAAATGTTAAACAAAAGAAGTAATAAATTAATATTCTATGAAATTAATCCTCTATTTTTCTATGATTCTAATGATGATGGTTATGGAGACTTAAATGGTATTTCTAAAAAAATTGACTATTTCTCATTTATTGATGTTGATTGTGTCATTATTCCTGATATTTTTAATAATCATAGCGAATTAATGTTATCTGAATTTGTTGATTTAAAAAACAAATATGGAACAATAGAAGACATTAAAAAAATGCTTGATAATTTTAATGAAAAGAAAATCAATTTTGCTGTTGAAATCAACATTAAAGACATTAAAAAATCATTATTGCTTTCTAAAAACGGACTTATTGATAATGAAAAATCTGGAGAATCCAAGAAAGCTTTTTTTCTTCATAGAAATCAAACAGAAACTCAATCTGAGAATTGAAATTCAAAGAAATCGATCGATTCATTTAATAAAATAATACAATTTTGAACATCTTTAAATGTTACTAATTTTGTTTTTGTTAATTTTGAAAGATTATTTAATAAAAATGAGGTATTTAGCAAAACATCCAAGGAACAATTATCCGAGTTATATAAATTAACTAAAAATATTGATCAAAACGCAACCATTATTCTAAAATCAGGTTTATTAACGCAAGAAAATATAGATAATTGTTTAGAAGAAATCCCTAAAGTGGCTGATTATTTTATTGATACATCATATTCATTATTGGGAACAAATCCCAAAACAAGGAATGATCAAATTGATATCTTTAAACCAAGCAAATTATTTGAGAGAATTCAACAAGCTTCTTTAAAGAAACATCTTAATCATAATATTATTATATCTTTAGGATCTTCGTTATCAGGTCGGATTAATTCAAGATGAGGAGATGAAAAATCCTTTAATTCAGTAGCCTCTAAAGCGCTTTTAACAGTTTCTCAACTTAGTCCTTTTTCTTCGTTAATTTATTATGGTGATGAATTAGGTACATTAAAAATAGATATTAAGAATATTCATGACTTTAATGATATTTATGCAATTGAAAGAAAAAGATTATTGCAATCACAAGGTCAAAAAGAAAGTGATTTTTTTGAAGCTCAACAATATCTATCTCCAGTTAATACGCAATCACTATTTCAATGAGATGATTCTGATAATGGAGGTTTTTCCAAAGGTAAGGTAACTATTCGCAAAACATCCTCAACCTATAAAACTATTAATGTTTCTAAACAATATAATGATGTTGATTCATCATTATATTACCTAAAAACACTTATTGAATTTCTTAGAAATCCAATTTATAGAAGTTTTTTTAATGATGATGAAGCCAGTGTGAAAGTTAACTTGATTTCGCGAAGTATTATCAAGTATAGTTACAAAATAAATAATGAAAAACTTTACATATTTATAAATGTTTCGAAGAATTGAAAAAATGTTAATATTAGTGAAAAATTACTTGTGGTATTGTCTAATTATTCTAAAAAAACTTATACTAATAAAATTAAAATGTTAGCTCCATTTGAAACTTTAATTTTGTTTCCTAAAAAAGAGTACAATCAATAAAAATATATTTTTAAAATTTGATATAATTACTTTACAATACATCAAGACAGTAACTGTGAAAACTTAATTTGTTACCAAATGTATAAACTTTTTTAAAAGTCAAGTATTGTAAAAAAATATATGAAAGGAGCATTAATGGGTGTTTTAAGAGAAGCTAAAAAAGACGTTGTTAAAGAAATTTCAGACAAAATTGCCAAAGCTCAATCAGTTATTGTTGCTAACTATGAAGGTATCACAGTTAAACAACTACAAGAATTAAGAAAAGACGCAAAAAAACAAGACGTTTCATTGAAGGTTTATAAAAATAGACTTGTAATTAAAGCTATTGAAAATACTGAATATAAAACTTTAGCACCAGATCTTGTAGGAGCAAATATCTATGCTTTTGCAGATAGTGATTCAATTTCTGCGGCTAAAGTTCTTGCAAACTTTGCAAAGAAAAATAAGAATCTTGAACTAAGAGTCGGTATTTTCGAGAATCAAGTTATTGATCATGCAAAGGTTATGGAAATAGCAACACTTCCATCATATGAAGAAGCGTTAACAATTCTAGCAGGTTCATTACAAGGTGCAGTTAGACAAGTTGCAGTTGGATTGAAAATGTTAGTTGATGAAAATCACATTAAACAATAAAAACAAAAATATAACAAATAATTAGGAGATATTAAAATGGCAAAATTAACAAAAGAAAGTTTTATCGAAAGCTTAAACTCAATGACTATTAAAGAAGTAATGGAATTAGTTGAAGCAATGAAAGAAACATATGGAATCGACCCTTCAGCAGTTGCTGTAGCGGCAGGTCCAGCAGAAGCAGTGGAAGTAAAAACTGAATTCAAAGTTACACTTATTTCAGATGGTGGAAACAAAGTGCAATGTATTAAAATCGTCAAAGATCTTACAGGTCTAGGACTAATGGAAGCTAAGAAATTGGTTGAATCAGTTCCTGCAGTACTTAAAGAAAATGTGAAAACAGATGAAGCTAATGAAATTAAAGCTAAGCTAGAAGCTGTTGGAGCAAAAGTTACATTAGACTAATTTTTATAATAACATAAATTTATCAAAAAAAAATTCTCAATTTAAAAGAGAATTTTTTATTATTTTTTCGACTTCTTAAAAGGCTTTAATTTTCTCCTAATTAGATAGTTAAAAATCCAAGGAATAAATAAAGACAAGCAAGCATAAAGCAAAATATTATTAATTTTATATTCTTTTTCAATTGCAGAGGATTTAATTATAAATAAAATTGTTGAAATAAAGGCTATTATTCAAAATATTGTTAAAACTAATGAAATTATTTTAATACTTGAATTTTGATCATTAACCATTCAAAACATCAATATTGACATAATTATTGATATGATTCAACTTAATAAATTATATGATCCTGAAATCCGATTATAGAGTAGAAATTTCTGAACTGAAGTCATATTTTTGAACATAAAAATAATTATATTATAATTTAATATTAAGTTCATATATAAGATGAAAAAGATTATAATTATTGTTATGGAGAATTGTGTGAGTCCGGTTGAAACAATTAGTCTCGAAAACTAACGATGATTAAAATCATCCGAGGGTTCAAATCCCTCATTCTCCTCCATATGCTAAATAATGCGCCATCTAGGTTTCTTGTTCTGATAGAAACTTTTTATTTTTAAATATTTCCTAAAATCTAATAACTTTTAACTTATTTATTATTAATATTATATAATTTAAAAAAAGTCAAAATTCTATTTTTAGATTTTGATTAAATCTAAAATTATTAGCTAAAATAAGGATTAAATATATGAAAGAAACAAGAGTCCAAAAATTAATTTCCCATGCTGGTGTTGCTTCAAGACGTGAAGCTGAAGAGCTAATAAAAAAAGGTCAAGTTTTGATTAATGGTGAACCTGCTGTTTTAGGCCAAAAAGCGAAAGAAAATGATGAAATAATTGTTAATGGAAAAGTTCTTCCGCAAATAAAAGAACATAAATACTACATTATTAATAAACCTAAAAAAACAGTTTGTACTTTAAAGGATAATTTCAATAGAACAATCATTACTGATTTAATAGATGAAGAAGATTACATTTATCCCGTTGGTAGACTTGACTATAATACCACTGGGGCTTTATTGCTTATGAATAATGGAGAATTAGCAAATAAGCTTATTCATCCGAGTTTTGAAATAGTGAGAAAATATCGTGCACGACTAGACAACACACTAACTAAAAAAGAATTACTTTATTTAAATGGCGACAATATTTATGTTAATGGAAAATTATCAAAACAAAATGTTGAACTTATTGAAAGCAGAACATATTTAGTTACGTTAAAAGAGGGTTCTTACCATCATATTAAAAAATTGTTTGAATTGGTAGAAAGAGAAGTTGTTGATCTAAAAAGAGTTGAATTTGCAGGATTAACGGTTGAAAAACTAATGGTCGGTGAATATCGTAAATTAAAAGCATTAGAAGTGAGAGCACTTAAAAAATTAGTAGGAATTGGAAATTAAATTGAAATTAAAATATATTCCCGGCCTTAGACCAACACCAATGTTAATGTATCAGAATATTCCGAATAACGATGTTTTTCAGGAATTTGAGAGTTCTTTTAAAAAAGGCAACTACACTGAGGACCAAAATCATATTTGAAATATTGGCGCATACATTATATATAATGATCATCTCGAAATAACAGCTTATCGAATTTCTAATGAGTATAATTTTTTGTGATTACTAAGAGTTATTAATAAAGAAATAATTGTTGAATTGCAAGATGATTTTGTTAAAGAACATCAAAAATTCCTTCTTGAAGTTAGTGATGAATTAATTCCTATGTAAATTAAGACAATAAAAAGTTATAATTTAAATTATGAAATTTATAGACCAATCAACCTTAGAAG
>JBOGBM010000035.1:0-23639 GCA_051656205.1 Metamycoplasmataceae bacterium | reverse complement strand
TTAGCAAATAAAATTAAATAAAATGAAGCTTAAAGGCTAATTTTAATTTATAATTATAAGATATTTATACTCATTTTGCTAATTTCATAAGCTTGACAATAAATAAAGGATGGAAAATATATGTTTAATAAAAAAGAAGTAAAAAATATTAAAAAAGATTATGTTGCAAATACAGTAATTATTTATTTTTCAGACACTGAATTAGGCGAATTTGATACTATCCATAAATCTATAAGAGCAAATACAAAATTTTTAAAAATTGGAACTACTGAAATTAAGAATACTGGATCAAATATTAAAAATAAATATGAATCATTATTCTTAAAATGAGCAACCAAAGAAGATATGAATAAAATTATTCCCGCTTCTTTATTTTTTCAACAAAATATGGCAAAAATTAAGAATATTGTTCAAAATGCTGATTTAGCTATTATTTTATATAAATCACAAAGTTCTGAAATGCTTTCTTATGTTAGAGAATTTGCTCATATTTTACATAAATTTGATGTCTTTACTTTTCACTGTGTTGTTGAAAATTTTGTTAATGAAAATGATGCAAATAAACTTTATGGAAAACTTAAAAATGAAGTTTTAAAATATCGTCAACCAATCATTCCTATTTTAGAGTCAACAATAATTGAAGCATATGAAGATGCTAATTTAATTAATAGAAAGAAATTCATTTCTAGGTTCGCTTTAGATTTAATTGAATCATTTGTTGTTCCTTTTGTTGAACCTGATTTAAATCCAAATCATTTCACATTAATTAAATCCCTATTTTATGCAAATGAAAGAAATTTCATGAATAAAGTAATTCCAACAATGGGAATTTCTGACACAAAAGTTGATTGACTAGATTTATCAATTATTCAAGCTTTATCGAATCCAATTTTTTATGGTTCATTTGGCGCTTCCGAAACTTTTATTGTTACAGTTAAAGCTCCTTATTTAACAAATAAAATGCTTGCTAGAATTGAATATATTCTAAAGGCTGTTATTGGAGAAAAGAAGAAATTCATTATATGTAAATATGTTGGTGAATTTGATGTTAATGTATATAGCCAAATTACTATTCTTGCTATAAATGTTGATGAATCTAAATTAATTAAATCTCAAAAAGATATTGAAACACATATTAAGAAAATATTAGCTGAACTTCAGAAATCTAAACAATTGTTTGTTGATGATGAAACAAAAACAATCATGTTAGAAACACCATGATCAAGAATTAAAGAGAAATAAGCCCTAAAAATAAATAATGATTTATTTTTTTATACCAATTTTTAAACTAATATTTTAAGTTTATTTTGAGATTTTTTTCAGAAAAGAAAATCTCTTTTTTGATTTAGTATTTTTAGTAAATTTACATTCGGGAAAATTAATACATCCGATAAATTCTTCGCCTTGACGTGAATTTTTACAAACTAATTGCTCTCCGTCTAAAGGACATAATTCGCCAACTAATTTAGGAAGCAAAATTGTTCTTTCTAATGTTATTTCAGCAGTTTTGTATGAGTCATTAAATCTATTTCAAAATTGTTGCATTGTAAATTTATAATCAATTTTCCCTTCAGCAATTAAATCTAAATCTGCTTCAACACGAGCAGTATATCCCTCGGTAATTTCATTAGGAAAACCATCGATTAGTTTTTTAATTACCTCTTCACCGAATTCAGTTGCCTTTAAGGTTTTTCCTTCTTTCTCAACAAATTGACGATCAATTATTTTATTAATTGTTGTAGCAAAAGTAGAAGGTCTACCTACTTTTATTTCATCAAGTTTTTGAATTAGTGATCCATCATTATATCTTGCAGGTGGTTTTGTTTCATGTGGAGTATTAATATATTCCTTAACATCAATCACTTGACCTTTTTCATATTTAGGTAATTCTTTAGAATTTTCATATCCTTTTAGTTTTAAATAACCATCAAAAATAACTTTTGAAGAAGAAAGTTTAAACATATGACCAGAATTGACAAGATTGTATCTCAAAATTTCTCTTTTAGGAACTGTCATAATCGCCTGCATTGTTGTATAGTAAATTAAAGAGTAGATTTTACTTTCTGAAGAAGAAAGAGAAAATTTCGCACTAGCCTTCTCTGGGGATAAGCTAATGTCTGTTGGCCTAATTGCTTCATGGGCATCTTGATCGCCAGCAATTCCTTTAATAGAATCAGAAACATACTCAGGTCCAAATACTTTTTTAATATATGCTTTTGCACTATTTAAAAAAGGAATTGACAATCTAGTTGAATCAGTACGTGGATAAGAAATTAGTCCACCATCACCATAACCCTCATATAATCTTTGTAAAGCAGATTGAGCTGCCTTTGATGACATATCTGCTTTTCGGTATAAAACAGCTTGCTTAAGAGGTGTTACACTAGCATCATTTTTAACTGTTGTAGAAATATCATCAACAGTTAATGGACCCTTTAAAGAATTAAAGATCATTTCAATATTTTCTGGAAGCACTCAACTTTTATCAATGTCCTTATTATTAGGATTGAAATAATTGGCAATAACTTCATCATTAATAACCGCATCTATTGTGTGGTATTGTACTGGAACAAAATTTCTAATTTCATTTTCACGATCAACAACTAATTTCAAGGCAATTGATTGCACTCTACCTGCAGTAGGTGAAATTGGATAATTTGATAATTTTGTTTTAATCAAATTTGTTAATTTAAAACCGATGATACGATCAAGCATTCTTCTTGATTTTTGAGCTTTAACTAAATTTTCGTCTATAACTGATGGATTAGCAATAGCATTAAGAACTGCTTCTTTGGTAATTTCGTTATATCTAATTCTCTTATATTTATCTTTAATATCTAAAAATTCAACAAGATTATCACCAATAGCTTCACCCTCACGATCAAGGTCAGTTGCTATATAAACAATATCAGCTTTTTTTGCTTCTCTTTTTAGTTTTTCTACAACTTCTTTTTTAGAAGGTTCGATAGCATATTTAGGCTCTCAATTTTCAAAATCAATTCCTAACCTACCGTCACCTGAAGTTGTCATTTTGACAATGTGACCGACCGAAGCTAGAACTTCATACTCATCACCAAGATATTTCTTTATTGTTTTTTCTTTATTTGGTGATTCCACTATTACTAAATAATTCATATTAATAAATATACCATAAAAATAACAGCATTCCAAAAATGATAATTATTCTAGAATTGATAAATCTACATTATGAAATACTTCTTGAATATCTTCATTATCTTCAAATCTTTCAAGCGTTTCCATAAACTTTTCAGTATCTTCTTTTGAAAGTTTTACCTTTTCTTTAGAAGTGTAAGTAACTTCAGCTGTTTCAAATTCTTTGATTCCGGATTTTTCTAATTCTTCCTTAACATTGTTTAGATGAGAAGGTTCAGTATAGATAGTTAAATATCCCTCTTCTATTTCAACATCAGTTGCCCCCGCATCTATCGCCATCATAGTCATTTCATCTTCATCTTGGTCATTGATTTTAATTTCAAGAATTCCTCTTCTTTCAAAGTTATAGGGAATTGAGCCAGCTTTTCCAACTGAACCATTTGCTTTTTTGAAAAGAAATTGAACTTCTGAAGAAACACGATTATAATTATCTGATAAACACATAACTAATAAAATAATTCCATGTCTAAGATTTCCAGAATATATAATCTCTTTAAAGTTTGCCCCATTTGAACCAGTTCCAGAACCTTTTTCGATAGCCTTTTCTATATTAGCTTTTGGCATTGATTTTGCCTTAGCTTTATTTACTGCTAATCTTAATGCTGGATTAGAACTAATGTCTGGTCCACCTAATGATGCTGCAACCATAATTTCTTTTGAAAATTTAGCAAATACTTTTGCTCTTATAGCATCTTGCGCACCTTTTCTATGTTTAATATTTGATCATTTTGAATGTCCTGCCATTTTTAATCCTTAATTTTAACTTCTTATCATTAATTAGAATTCTAACATTTTTTATAATTGTTTTATTAATTCGATTAATGAGTCTTCGTAAAGAATTTTAACATTTAATTCTTCTGCTTTAGTTTTTTTACTTCCAAAATCATTACCGCATATTAAATAATCAATATTACTAGAAATCGCCGAAATTACTTTTCCTCCATTACTCTCGATAACACTCTTTATTTCATTCCTACTCATTGAAAATTTTCCTGTAATTACAAAACTTTTATTAGTAAAGAAATTATTCTCATTATTCTCTATTTGTTCATATGTTGGGTTGATACCTAAAGAAATTAGTGTTCTAACATCATCCATATTTTCTTTATTGCTTTGATATTCAATTAATGATTTTATTGTTATTGGACCTAAATCTTTTATGTCATTTAGAGAATTGAAATCAAATTCTATAAAATTTTGAAGAGAGCCAATTTTAGAAGCGACAATTTTACAATTTCTATCCCCGAGATGATTGATACCTATTCCAAACAATATCGAAGGTAAACTGTTTTTTTTGGAATTATTTATCTCTCTTAAAAGATTATTCAAAAACTTTTCACCAATTCTTGGGATCTTTTTAATTTCTTCAGTTTTTTTACTCAATAAATAAATATCTGGATATCTTGTTATCATTTTTAAATCATAAAATTTTCTTACTCAAGATTCACCTAATCCTGTAATATTCATAGCCTGTCTTGAAGCAAAATGCATTATTTTTCTAATATTTATTTCAGGACATAAATTATTAGTGCAAAATTGATCAGTCATTAATTCATTATCAATAAGTGTTTTTTGACAAAAAGGACATTTAGTTTCTTTTTGATATTTTTCTTTGCTATTCTTTTTTGAAAGAGCAAATACTTTAGGTATTATCTCTCCTGCTTTTTTCACCAAGACATCATCACCGATATTAATGTTTAAATTGTTAATATAGTTAAAGTTATGAAGGGTTGCAGCTGAAACAACTGTTCCTTTTAGTAAAACAGGTTCTAATTGAGCGTTATATGTTACCATACCTGTTCTACCGATAGTTACGGTTATACCAATCAATTTAGTTTCCACTAATTCATCATTAAATTTATAGGCAATATTATATTTAGGAAATTTAGAAGTAAAACCTATTTGATTGTAATATTTTATGGCATCTAGTTTAATTACAATTCCATCTGTCTCAAAATCTAATTCGTTTCTAGATTTTTCGAAATCATTAAGATAATCACTAATTTCATTAATATTATTTGTCAGTAGTCCATTATCGAGAGTTCTAAAACCTTGTTTTGATAAGAACAATAATGATTGATGAAAAGAATTCATTTTATGCGATTCAGGTGAAACAACTTCATACACAAAGCATGACAATTTTCTTTCCTTTACAATGTTTCTGTCATTTTGTCTAAGTGTACCGCTTGCCATATTTCTAGGATTTGCAAATTTAGAATTAGCATCTTTTAAAGACAAAAAATTAGATTTGGAAATAAATATTTCTCCTCTTATCTCAATATTTTTTTTGTAATCAATCGAAGTTGGAATATCGTTTATTACATTAAGAACATTATCTGTTACATCTTCTCCGGTTGTTCCATCACCACGCGTTAATGCTCTAATTAATTCACCATTCTGGTATTGTAGTGCAATGGATAAACCATCAATTTTAGGTTCAAGATAAAAAAATGTATCATTAGTTCCGGTCACTTTAACGACATCATTTATGAATTTTTGAATATCTTCTAAAGAATAAGCTTTATCAAGTGAAAGCATTCTTTTTTTATGAATAATTTTTTTAAATTTATTCACTATATTTGAACCAACATTAGTTGTAGGAGAATCTTTAGAGATATATTCAGGATATTGCATTTCTAATTTAACTAATTTCCTTAAAGCAGTATCATAAACTTTATCTGAAACTGTTGGAGAATCATGATTAAAATATTCATCATTTCATTTATTAATTTTTTCAACAAGTGAATCTATTTCTTTTTTGATATTATTCATAATAATTTACACTAAACTTGTTGGCATATTTTTTCATCATAATGGAATTGGAATAACACCATTTACTATCAAAGCAAAACAAACGATAATTGCTAAAATTGCTAAAAAACAAAGCCCTCCTACTAATGTTGTATTTCATGTTCTATAATCTACTCTTTTTGCATAAGGATCGTATCCTCTTGTTTCCATTGCATTTGATAAATCATCTGCCTTTGCAAAAGCGGATACAAATAATGGAACAATTAAAACAATCGTTGCTTTAACTTTAGTTCTAATATTTCCATTAGAAAAATCGACACCACGAGATGCTTGAGCTTTAAGTATTCTGCCTGCTTCATCCAATAAAGTCGGAATAAATCTTAAAGCAATGGTTATTATTTGAATGAAAATATTTACTGGAATTTTCATTCATTTTAAAGGCATAAAGTAAAATTCAAGAGCTTTTGTTAAAAGAACAGGTTTAGTAGTTAATGTTAAGATAGTCATAACTAATAAAATTGAGTATATTCTTAAAGCGATATTTAAGGTATCTACTACAGTCTTTCAAGAAACTTCAATCGATAAAGGAGGATAACTTCATCATATTTTAATATCTCATTTTCAATCTTCGACAGGAGGCGCATGATTTGTGAATACATTAATTATAAATATAAATATTCCAATTCATAAAGGTGTGGCCACCATTCCTAATAATTTTAATGGTTTTTTAGTTGATACTACAAATACAACAATTAATGGAAATAACAATAATAATGAGGTAAAGAAAGTTGTTGATAACAAAATTAAAACTATAAATGCAACTGCACCAAAAATTTTTACTCTAGAATCTAACTTGTGTACAAATGAATTTGAATGTACATATCTACCAATATTTATTTTCATTACTATCGCCCTTCCTTTCTTAATTGCTATAACTCATTATTTTTTGATATATTGATTTATTTCATTTGCAAGATCATCAATCGTTTTTACTTTCTGAATTGGCATTCCTCTTTCTCTAAGTTTATTAGCAAAGGCTAACAGCTTAGGTGGCTCTAGACCGCTTTCAATTAAGAATTCGGTATCTTCAAGAACATCAATAGTTGGTCCATCCTTGACAAGCATTCCATTGCATAGCATCATTGTTCTATTTGTATATTCTAAGACATTATCTAAGTCATGTGTCACTATAATTATAGTCTTTCCATTTTCATTCATACGCTTAAATAATTCTAAAATATCTTTTGCACCCGCTGGATCCAAACCAGCAGTCGGTTCGTCAAAGACTAAAAAATCTGGCTTCATCGCCATAATTCCTGCAAGAGCTACTCTTCTTTTTTGACCTCCAGAAAGTTGAAATGGTGATTTTTCTAAATAATCAATTGAAAGTCCTACTTCCTCAATCACTTCCCTTGCTATTGCTTTAGCTTCCTCAACGGTTGCTCCCATTGTTGTTGGTCCAAAAATAATATCTTTTTCAATTGTTTCCTCGAATAATTGATATTCGGCAAATTGAAAAACAATTCCAATTTTCTTTCTTATTTCCTTAATGTTCTTTATTTTTCTTCAAGATTTCTTTATTACTTTACCATCAATAATAATTTCACCATCACTTGGAATTAATAATGCATTTAAATGTTCGATAAATGTTGTTTTTCCAGAACCGGTGTGTCCTATAACGCCAATAAATTCTCCTTGATCGATTTCTGCGGAAATTGAATCGATTGCTTTAAATTTATTATTTATTCCAGAAAGAAATTCTTGACTTATATTTTTAATTATTATTTTCATATTTCGCCAAGCAATGTATCCGCATCATATGTTGGTTCAATCCCTTTTATTTTTGTTGATAATTTATATATAAAGGGAGAATCAATCTTTGCAATTTTAATTATTTCGTCATTGTTAAGAATATCTTGAGGACTTCCTTCAGCAATAAGTTTACCCTTTGCAAACACTAAAACATAGTCAGCTTGAATTGCTTCATCCATATCATGGGTTATAGAAATTAAAGTTTTCTTTCTCGTTTCTTGAATTTCTTTAATCAATTTTAAAATTTCAGTTTTACCTTTTGGATCTAACATTGAAGTAACTTCATCAAAAATTATTATTTCAGGATTAAGTGCTAAAACCGAAGCAATTGCAACTTTTTGTTTCTGACCACCCGAAAGTGTATGAGGTTCTCTTTCTAGAAAATCAATCATTCCCACTTTTTTAGCAAAGGTTATAATTCGTTCTTTTATTTCTTCTCTTGGAATACAAGCATTTTCAAGCCCAAACGCAATATCATCTTCAACAGAAGAACCAATAAATTGATTATCTGGATTTTGGAATATTATTCCAATTTTTTTTCTAATATCCTTAATTGAATTTATTCTCATTTTTATTCCATCAATAAGAATTTCGCCCTTAGTAGGTTTATACAGTCCTACAAGTAATTTAGAAAGTGTTGATTTCCCACTACCATTATGACCAAGAATAGCAATATACTTTCCTTGAGGCATAACTAAATTAATGCCATCTAATGCATATTCATTTGAACCATCATATTTAAACTGTAAATTTTTAATTTCAATCATAATTAAAAGAATTATATATTATAAATTTCTATAAGCAAAAAATAACATTTTTAAATTTATATTATTTTGTTCCGAAAATTCTATCTCCTGCATCGCCTAATCCCGGCACTATATAACCATTTTTATTCAATTTCTCATCTAAGGATGCTAAATATATAGTTACCTCTGGAAAAGTTTTTGTTATTTTCTCTACTCCTTCAGGAGCTCCTACTATACAAACTAATTGAATATTAGTGAATCCTTCATCTTTTAATTTCTTGATTGAATAATAAGTGCTGCCACCAGAAGCTAACATCGGATCAACAATTAAGATATATGAATCCTTCGGGATATCAGGCATTTTATAAAAATATTCAATCGATTCCATTGTTTTTTCATCTCTATAAATTCCAATGTGTCCAACTCTTGCTTCGGGAACAAGAGATTGAATACCATGAACCATTCCAAGTCCAGCTCTTAAAATTGGCACAATCACTATTTCTTTATCAAAATCATAACCTATTGTATTTTTTTGAGTTGGAGTTGAAATAATTATTTCTTTTGTTTCATAATTTCGAAGAACTTCATAAATCATTAAAGAAGCTATTTCATTTAAATTATTTCTAAAAATAGTATGATCTGTTTTTTCATTTCTCATCACTGTTAATTTTGCATTTATTAATGGGTGTTTAATTATTTTAAGCATCTCTAACTCCTAATTAATATATCGAATGAATATCATGGTAATTATAACTTATAATGTTATTATTTAATAATTATGTTAAGAATTATTGCAGGCAAATATCGCACATTATTAATTGATCAACCTGATATTAAAATCACAAGATCAACAACCGATAGAGTTCGTGAATCTATTTTTAATTGTATTCAAAATCAAATTGAAGGTTCGATAGCTTTAGATCTTTTTTCTGGTTCAGGAGCCATGGCGATTGAATCAATTTCAAGAGGTGCAATGAAAGCTATATGTGTTGATAAATCTAAAGAATCAATTTCGATAATTCAAAATAATATGAATAAACTTTCCATAAATAATGTAGATATTTATCATCTTGATGCTTTAAATTTCTTATCTCTAAAAAAGGGTACAAAATATGATTTAATTTTTTTAGATCCTCCTTATAGTGATGTTAATTTATTAAATGAAGTTTTGGAAATACTGGCCAGAGATTTATTTTTGAATAAATATGGTCAAATTATTATCGAAACTAGAGAAGATAATTTTTTACAAATTAAAATTCCTAATAAACTAATTATTGATAAAGTAAAAAATTATGGAAAAACAATGATTATTTTTATAAATAATATTATTTAATTAAAAACTATTATAATTTTAAAAAAGTGAGGAGTGAAAATTGTCGATTAAACCCATTGATCTTTCTAAAGATAAAATAAGATATTTAGCAATTGGAGATTCAATAGCTGAGGGATTTAATTCAGCATATGGTGTTGGTTTTCCGGGAGAAAAAAAACAAGATCCTACATCAAAAAAACAGGATATTAGAGGAATGAGTTATCCTGCGATTTTGGCAAAGATGTTAAATGATGTTAGTCCAGAATGTGTTGAAGAGTTTGATAATTTTTGCCTTACAGGTACAAGAATTTCTGATTGATTATATTTTTTAAGCGTGGATCCGAAAAATTATAATTTCAAAAATTCAGAAAGACAAATTCTGGATGCAAAAGATTATGATAGGAAAGAAAATAATCCTCAAAAAAGAAGAACATATAATCAATTCGGAATGTTTGGTATTAAAAACAAAAGTGATTTTGATAAATTAAAAAATAAGATAAAGGAAGCCAACCTTATCTCAATAACTATAGGTGCTAATGATTGAATAACTCGCTTTCCTTTTCTAGAAATAATGTCATTGAAAAATGAACTCATTTCAATGGAAGAATTTGAAAATCTAATGGAAGAAATCAATCAAGAAATATTTGCTAGAATGAAAGTATTTTTTGATGAAATTAGAAGATTAAATCCGACGGCCAATATTATTGTTACAACTTATCCAACTACTTTACCAATCCTTGCAAGATGAAATAACGAAAAAATGAATAAAAATAGTAAAAATAAGGTATTAGTAAGTGATTTTATTCATGTTTTTAATACAAAATTGATTGATGCTGCAAAAGATGCTGAAATGTATTATATTAATCTCGAAGATAAAAAATATTGAGCCGAAAACATTGATAACTTATCAAGCGTATTTTTTGATGTTCATCCAACGTATTTTGGTTATAAAAAAATTGCATATGAACTATTTCCAAAAATATCTTTATCAAATGAATTTTATAAAAAATCATTTGAAGAAATTAAAGCTATCTTTCCAAATCTAGATAAGGAATATTTTGAGAGCGATCATAAAACTTTTTCAAATATGGTTGATTTTTCAAAAATAAATTTATCAGATAAAAAATTAATTGAATTGTCAAAAATCACTGATGAACAAGCTTTTTGAAATGATAATTCTCATGAGAAAGAATTTCTTCATTTAAGAAGAGATTTAACAATTAAAAAATTTTTTGGTTCTGATAGTAGATCTTCTTCTTATGAAAACATTAAGAGTTTGTTAAAATCACTTTTACAATTTATTAATAAAAATAAACTTGACCCCAAAAAGAAACTTACCAAAATCTTGAAAAATAAAGAATATTCGGCCACTATTTTAAATGTTATTTATGAAAGTGATTACATAGATGTTATGCTTAATCAAGTACAAAAAAAAATAGATGAAAATGCAAGCAAAAATATTAAGACTGATTTGGTTGAATTTGACAACATTTTGTCCAGTGTATTGTTCGATACATCTAATATATTTTTTATGTTAAAAGACTTGAGTCAAAAATTAACAAAATTAGGAAGCAAAGAACTTCTAGAATTAATGGAAGAAGCATTAATTGAAATTTTAACAAACGTTTATAATTCTCCTAAATTTGACCAACCAATAAAAGCGTTTTTAAAGAAAAAGGCAGTTGAAGTTATTTCGCAAAGATTTAACTCGACACAAAGAGATAAGATTAATTTGATTGTTGATAATTTTTTAAATAAGAATTTAGAATATCTTTTTGTAAATTTAATTAAAAGTTATTTCGAAAGCTTAGATAAGATCAACGACCCAAAAAATATAAATAATTTTATTAGAAATTTTATTAGAAATTTCTTTAAAAAAATTGATATGAAGTTAATTATCGAAAATATTATCGGCAATGAATCTCTTGAGTATTTCCTTGCGGAAATATCACTAAATATTTTGGCAATAAAAGAATATACAGTTCAAGATGTTTTGCTTTTCCAAAAGTTTATTAAATTAGTAATTGCAAAAATCAATAATAATGAATTAATAGCAAGTACTTTTAGTGCTTTTGTTACTTCATATGTTGATAATCTTAATAATCAAAACAAATCAGGTATTATTGATTTTTCTTGATTTTCTGAAAATGATGAATTTTGAGATCAACTTAAACAATCAAAGATTGAAAAATTATGAACAAATTCAAATGATGTTTTTGTTCTTGCAGATGTAATAAATTTAGTTTTTGAAAAATCATCGATCGAACAAAGCCCTCTTTATCTAATTCTTTTAAATGTTAAAAACTCTAAAATTAAAGCAAATTCATTATCAGCAAATTTATTTAATATAGCAAAAGACTTATTAGAAAATGTTAGTAAAATTGAAGATTTATATTTAACGGCTTCAAACACCTTATACAATTCATATTTGGAATTCAAAAAAATGAATCCTACAATAGCAAAGGAAAAAAATCCATATTATAAAGCATATTATAGATTTGTGGTAGTGAGCTTATGAGTCGGATATAGATTATTCCAAAAAGATATTTCGTTAAATATTTTCTGAAATACCAAAAAGGGAATTATTAAAGCTTTACCGACTATTTCAAGTCAGGTTCATAGATTAGCAATGGGTAATACAAAAAATAAGGAACGTGCAGAATTAGTTAATAATATTTTTGGTGAAGCTTATACAAACTATTTGCAAGGTAAAGATATGGATGAGAAGGACTATAGAAAGGGTATATTGTGAACCATTCAAAATAGTGATTTAAGTTATGAACCCGAAAAACTAAACAAAGAAAGAAGACTTCAAGTTTTTAAATCTTTAAAGCTAGGTTATTGAGACGAAAATTAGTTCTTTTAAATAAGTAAAATATTTTTTTAAATTTTTTTAAATTATTATATAATGATATTAGCGAACATAGCAAAAGGGATCACCTGAATCCATTCCGAACTCAGTAGTTAAGCCTTTTTACGTCGACAATACCTTTTTAGGGAAGATAGATAATCGCTGCTTTTTTTTGCCTTTTTTGAAGGAGGATATCATAGAAAGTTTTTCATATGAAATAAAAAATGAGTTAGTAACAAAAGACTTGACTAAAAAACAAGCAGCAGCATTTATGGATGGTATTATTTTCTCCTCATTTAAAGAAGAAGGAGAAGAAATAAGAATTTCATTTAAAAATGATTTTATTTTTAATAGAATAATATTTTTTCTTGAAAAATGCAAAAAAAGCTATGAAATAAAAAATAAAACATTAGTTTTTCAGAAAAAGAACTTGAACAAACTGATAATTTCCGATCCACAATTATTTTTCGCTGGAGTTTTTGTTTCGAGTGGCTCTATTTCTTCATTGCAATCTTCTTCATATCATTTGGAAGTTAAAATAAAAGATAAAAAAATAGCGGATATAATGCTTGCAAAATTAAATAATTATGAATTTAAATTTTCAGAATTCATCAAAAATAACTACATTATTCTTTATATAAAGAAAAATGAACAAATATCTGAATTTCTAAAAGCAATTGGATCTAAAGAATCTTTCTTTAAATTTTTTGATGCAATAATTATTCGAGATCATAAAAATCAAATCACTAGAATTAGTAACTTAGATATATATAATCAATCAAAATTGGTTGATTCTAATGTTTTATTCTTAGAAAATTATCAATTTATTATTGAACATAATTTATTGAAAAAATTTAAAAAGGATGAACTAACATTTTATAAGTTTAAAAGTGAAAATCCATACCTTCCCCTCTCTCAAATTACAGAGGAATTATTAAAAAAACATAATATAAAGAAAACTAAAAGTGGGCTAAACCATTGACTAATAAAAATTAGAAATATTGTGGACGATTATGAGTATCGTTTTCAAGCAAAAAAGTCCAAAAAATAGCGTGAAATATAAAGTTTTTAAATAAAAAATAATTATTTAAAAATATGATACAATTAAAAAATAACCTTTATCATGTTTGTTTTTGAAAAAAAATGTATTTTTCAAACAAACAAATAAATAAATCTAATGCCGAAAAGAGAACATTTATGAGTAAATCAAACAATTATCAAATCAAAAAATACGGACCAATAACTGAAAGACGTGATTACTCGAATACAAAAGTAGAATTAGAAACTCAAGACTTCCTTCAAATGCAAAGAGATTCATTTGAGTGATTTTTAGAAAAAGGGATCGAAGAAAGTTTTAAAGAAATTTATCCCATTCGTTCAAATAATGGTAAAACAGTTATTGAATATATTTCAAAATCAAAAAGAATTGAAAGATCTAAAAATGAAGCTAAATCAATTGAAGAGGCTAAGCAAAAAGGTACAACTTATGCTGCTAAACTTTATGGTAAATTAAGAAAAACTATTATTGAAACAGGAGAAGTTAAAGAGGAAGAGGTTATTTTCGGAGAAATCCCTTTAATGACAAATGGAGCGTCCTTTATTATAAATGGTTCTGAAAAAGTTATCATTTCACAATTAATTCGTTCTTCAGGAGCATATTTTGGTCGTCAAGTTAGAAATAAACAAGCTGATGATCTTTTCAATAAAGTAGAGATTATTCCTAAATTAGGATCATGAATTGAAATTTACCATAGAGTAACAGGTAATTCAATTGATGGTGTAAAAATTAGAATTGATAAGCACAAAGCTGTACCAGTTTCAGTATTTTTAAGAACATTTGGACTTAACAAAGAAACAATCGTTAAATTATTTGGCAATTCAGACGTTCTAGAAGAAACATTAAAAAAAGATAAGTATAAAACTCAGGAAGAATGTATTGAAGCTCTTTATCAAATAATCAGAAAAGGTGATAGAGTTACTGCGGAATCTACAGCTAATTTATTTCCCAACCTTTTATTCAATAACCGTAGATATAATTTATCAAAAACAGGTAGATATACAATTAATCGTAAATTAAATTTACAAAATAGAATTAACAATAAAATTCTTGCTGAAGATTTAATTGCAGAAAAAGATAATGGTGAATATAAAGAAGGTCAAGTGGTCTTTAAAAAAGGTCATAAATTCACTATGAATGATGCTAAAAAAGTTGATCAATTATTTATGGATGATGTTTTAAAAATGACAAAAATTCCTGACATTTCTGAAAAAGCTTATGGGAAACTAATTGAAGATTATCCAAAACTTAAAAAGAGAATTAAAATTACAATGGTTAAAATTTTTCAAAATGAAAAAGAAGCCGCGGTAAATGGTGCTGAACCTATTACAATTATTGGTAATGATCCTACAGCAACAGAATTAAATTTATTAATCCCAGATATCATCGCTGTTGTTTCATATTATTTTAATTTAATTCAAAATATTGGTCAGGATGACGACCCAGATTCATTAGTTAACAAAAGAGTTGTTCTTGTTGGAGAATTATTGCAAAATCAATTTAAGATTGGTTTAACAAAGCTTGAGAAAAACGCTAAAGAAAGAATGTCTTCAAAGGAAATTGAAAAAGTTACTCCTAAAAATGTTACAAATAATAAACCGGTTTACAATCAATTTAAAACATTCTTTAATTCATCAAAACTTTCTCAATTTATGGATCAAATTAATCCACTTGGGGAAATTTCTAACAAGAGACGTGTTACTTCGTTGGGGCCTGGAGGTCTTAATAGAGATACAGCTCAGTTTGAAGTTCGTGATGTTCATCCAACACATTACGGAAGAATTTGTCCGATTGAAACACCTGAAGGACCAAACATCGGTCTTATTCTTAATCTAGCAACTTATGCAATTATTGATGAATATGGCTTTTTAAAGACTCCTTATTTTAGAGTAAATAATGGTATTGTTGATTATAAAGAACCAATTTACCTAACAGCTATTGATGAACAAGGTTATACATTTGCTCAGTCATCAATTAATATTAATGATTCAAATCAATTGACAGATGAACAAATTACAGTTAGAAAAGACAATGATTTTATTATTGTTGGACCTAATGCTGTTGATTTTATTGATGTTTCTTCAAAACAAATGACGTCAATTGCGGCAGCTGCAATTCCGTTCCTGGAAAATGATGATGCTAACCGTGCACTTATGGGATCTAACATGCAACGTCAAGCAGTTCCATTATTGAAAGCAGAAGCTCCAATTGTTGGAACAGGTATTGAAGCTGAAATTGCTAAATATTCTGCTGCTAATATAAAAGCGAAAAAAGCTGGTGAAGTAGTTTATGTTGATTCAACAAAAATTAAGATTAAATCAAATGAAAATAAAGATATTCTTTCATATCCTTTAAGAACTTTCCAAAAATCTAACCAGGGAACCATTATTAATCAAACCCCAATTGTAAAATTAGGACAAAATGTTAAAGAAGGTCAGCTTCTAACTGACTCCTCATCATTTAAGAATGGTGAAATGGCACTTGGTAAAAATGTTCTTGTTGCTTTTTCAACATGAAATGGTTATAACTATGAAGATGCTATTATTATTAATGAAAGATTAGTGAAGGATGATGTTTTTACTTCTATTCATATTGAAGAACAAACAATTCAATTCCGTAAAGCAAAAGCTGGTGAAGATCAATTAACATATGAAATTCCTAATACTTCAATTGCATCAAAAAGATTTTTAGATGAAAATGGTATTGTAATTATTGGATCTGAAGTTGGTGTTGGTGACATCCTTGTTGGTAGAATTTCTCCAAAAGGTGAACACAACCCAACTCCCGAAGAAAAATTAATGGCTGCTATTTTTGGTCATCGTGATTCAAGTTTTCTTGATACTTCTCTAAAAGTAAAACATGGTCAAGCCGGAACAGTTATTGATGTTCAAGTTCTTTCGAGAGATCAAGGAGATCTATTAGAAGATGGTGTAGATAAAATCATCAAAGTTTTAATTGCTCAAAAGAGAAAAATTAAAGTTGGAGACAAAATGTCTGGTCGTCATGGTAATAAAGGTGTTATTTCGATCATTTTACCTGAAGAAGATATGCCACACTTAGAAGATGGAACTACAGTAGATATTTTATTAAATCCACAAGGTGTACCTTCTCGTATGAATTTAGGTCAAATTCTTGAACTACATTTAGGTATGGCAGGAAGAGCGTTAAATGCAAAATTTGTTTCACCAGTATTTGATGGAGTTAAAAAAGAAGATATTCATGAAGCCTTGGCTGAAGCAAAAGTTTCAACAACCGGAAAACAAAAACTATTCAATCCAATTGATGGAGAAGTAATTGATAATGATATTTCAGTTGGTGTTATGTACATGCTTAAACTTTCTCATATGGTTGATGATAAGATGCATGCTCGTAGTATCGGGCCATATTCACTAATAACACAACAACCACTTGGAGGGAAATCTCAAAATGGTGGGCAAAGATTTGGTGAAATGGAAACTTGAGCTATTGAGTCATATGGGGCAACAATGATTCTGCAAGAATTATTAACCTATAAATCAGATAATATTCAAGGTAGAAATAAATTATATAATGCCTTAGCCACAAATACACCTTTACCAACACCAGGTACTCCTGAATCATTTAATGTTCTAGCATATGAACTTAGAGGTCTTGGAATTAAATTAGAGATTTACGAAAACGATATCGAAGAAGGAGATAAATAATATATGCCATTATCAAGAAAATATGCTTCAATTGAGCAAAACAAAATTAAAAATATCTCTCTTTCATTAGCTACACCAATGGATGTATTAGAATGAAGTCATGGTGAAGTTACTAAACCGGAAACAATCAACTATAAATCATATAAACCGGAAGCGGGTGGTTTATTTGATGAGTTAATTTTTGGACCTACAACCGATTATAAATGTGCAATTTGTTCTAAAAAATACAAAAAATCAAATGAAAATACATTTTGTGAAAACACAGATTTATGTAAGGAATTAAAACCTGAAATATTACCTAAAATTTCACGTAGAAGTAGAATGGGGCATGTTAAATTAAACTCTCCTGTTTTGCACTTTTGATTTTTTAAAGTTGATAATTCCATTTTATCTAAACTATTAGGTTTAAAAGTTGGAGGATCTAACAAGATTCATTCAAGAGGAGCTATTGAAGGTGTTATTTATTATAAGTCACATATTGTTCTAAAATCAGGTGGAATTAAAGCATTGCCTGAAAATTTAATTATTGAAATTAATGAAGCAGCTTACATTTATCGTCAAGCTTTAGAAGAAATTAGAGAAAAATTTAAACCCGATTCTCCTGAATTTAAAGAAATCTCAAGTGCAATTAGCGAATTAGAAGATAGAGCTTCTTCAAAAATGGGAAAAGATTATGGAATTGATTTCTATGAACTTAATGAAATAATTGAGGAATTTTCAGATGCTAAAATCGATACAGGAGCTAAAGCTTTTGAATATTTACTTGAAAATTTTAATTTGCAAGAAGTAAAAGCTGAAGTTAAAAAAGAAATTGATGAAATTAATGCAATCGTAAACAAAGGAGAAAAAGCTCTTACAACAAAAATCCAAACAAGAGAAAAACTTTATAAAAGATTAAAAATTATTAATTCATTTATTAGTTCTGGTCAAGATCCAAAAAATATGTTGATTTACAATCTTCCAGTTATTCCTGCAGATTTACGTCCATTAATTCAATTAGATGGTGGACGTCACTCGACAAGTGATGTTAATGAACTGTATCGTCGTATTATTATTAGAAATAATCGTCTAAAAAAATGACAAGAAACTGATGCTCCAATTTTAATTGTTCAAAATGAACTTAGAATGATTCAAGAGGCAGTTGATGCTTTAATCGATAACCAAAGAAGAACACCATCTCCAATTGTTTCAAAAGATAACCGTCCTTTAAAATCAATTTCAGATGCTTTAACAGGTAAAAAAGGTAGATTTAGACAAAATCTACTTGGAAAACGTGTTGATTACTCAGGACGTTCAGTTATTGTTGTTGGACCTAATTTAAAAATGCATCAAGCAGGAATTCCTCGTGAAATGGCTGCAAAATTATTTGAACCATGAATTGTTAGAGAATTAATTGCTAAAGATATTAATACAACAATTAAAGGTGCTAAAAAACTTATTGAAGAATTAGACCCTAGAATTTGGGCACACGTTGCTAAAGTTATTAAGGATAGACCTATTCTATTAAACCGTGCTCCGACTCTTCACCGTTTATCAATTCAAGCTTTTGAGCCGGTTTTAATTCGGGGAAGAGCTATTAAATTACATCCACTTGTAACAACAGCATTTAATGCTGACTTTGATGGTGACCAAATGGCAGTTCATGTACCAATATCTGATAAAGCAGTTCAAGAAGCAAGAGAACTTATATTTGCTAATAGAAATATTCTAGGTCCAAAAGATGGTGAACCAATCATTAATCCTTCGCAGGATATGATTCTTGGTTTATACTATTTAACTACTGAGGAAAAAGGTGCTAAAGGAGAAGGTAAATTTTTCCCTGATTTTAACTCAATGAAACTTGCGTATGACAATAATGTTGTTTCATTACATGCAAGAATTGCAATGCCTTATTCAAAAATCAAAACAACAAACGATTTTAAACAAGATAAAGGATATGCGATTTCAACTGTTGGTAAATTCATTCTTAATGATTCTTTACCTAAACATTTCCCATTCATCTTTGATAATTCAAAAGATTCACTGTTAGGTAAAAATAACAAATATTACTTACCTTATGGTGAAAATATTAAAGAGAAAATTGATTCTCTACCAATCAATAGTCCTTTAACTAAAAAAGACATCGCCAAAATTATAAGAAGCGTTTTCGATAAATATTTTGTAAATACATCAATAAGAGAAGTTGCAAAATTAATTAAAATTGTTAATAAAGGTAATTTATCGTCAATGAATTTAGAGTTCTCTAAATTAAAAGACCTTAATGGAAAAGAATTAGGTTCAGTTCATGGAACAATTTTTGCTGATATTTTAAATGAACAATTTGATATCTTACAAAAAGAAATTATGATTAAAAATGATAATGTTGATCGTACTTTAGAAGCTCATGAAAGAACAAAATTATTAAATCGTGTTTGATTTAATTATACAAACCAAGTTGCGATGATTTTAGATAGAATTAAGGAATTAGGATTTAAATATTCAACAAAATCAGGAGTTACTATTTCATTTAGCGACATTCTAATTGCTACAAATAGAAAAGAAAAAATTGCTGAAGGTGAAAAATACACTGACACTCTTAAGGAAAAATACCAAATGGGTCTTGTTACAGATGATGAAAGATATCGTCTATCTAACCAAAAATGAACTAAGATTAAAGAGGATATTCAAAAAAATTTAGATGATGTTTTCTCAAATGAAACAAACAATTCTATTAACATGATGATTAAATCGGGTGCTCGTGGAAATGTTTCAAACTTAGTTCAACTTGCTGGTATCCGTGGGTTAATGGCTAACAATACAAAACAAACAAAAGTTGATGCAACAAATGAACGTGAAGTTCGTTCGACAGTTGAAGTTCCAGTTAAATCATCATTCCTAGAAGGGTTAACAGCTTATGAGTTTTACTCTTCAACACATGGTGCTCGTAAAGGACTAACTGATACAGCCCTTAATACTGCTAAATCAGGTTACTTAACTCGTCGTTTGGTCGATGTAGCTCAAAATATTGTTGTTAGAGAAGAAGATTGTGGCTCTGATTTTGGATACCTTTCTAAATCTATTATCGATACTAAAACTAAAACAACTATTGTTGATTTAGAAGAAAGAATTGAAGGACGTTATACAAATTCTCCAATCTTTGATTCTGCTGGTAAAATGATTATTGATAAGAGAACATTGATTACTCCTGAGATTGCCGATAAAATTATTAAATCAAAAATAACTGAAGTTGATTTAAGAACAACACTTGGATGTCACACAATTAACGGTGTATGTAAAGTTTGTTATGGTAAAGATCTTGCAACAAATAGAGTTGTTAATATAGGTGAAGCGGTGGGTATTATTGCTGCTCAATCAATAGGTGAACCTGGAACACAATTAACAATGCGTACTTTCCATACAGGAGGTGTTGCTGGCGTTGAAGATATTACAGGTGGTTTTACTAGACTTATTGAACTTATTGATGCTTATGAAAAACCATGAGGAAGACCGGCGATTATTTCAACGAAAACTGGTGAAGTTAAATCTATTAAACAAACTAATGTTGGTGAAATAATTGAAATTTCTTATGAAAAATCTGATGGAAGAATGGGTATAAAATCAATTGAAATCTCAGCAAATTCTAAGAAGCGTGTAAAAGTTGGTGATAAAGTTACTCCTGGTCAAAAAATAACTGAGGGACCAATTATTCTAAGAGATTTATTAAAATTAACAAATGCTAGAGGTGTTCAAAATTATATCTTAAAAGAAATTCAAAGACTATATCGTATGCAAGGTATCTCAATTAGTGATAAATATATTGAAATAATTATTCGTCAAATGTTATCTAAAATTATTATTACTGATCCTGGAGATTCTGATTTCTTTGTTGGTGGAATTGAAGATATTTTAACATATCAAAAAATAAATGCCAAACTACTTTCTCAAGGTAAGAAACCAGCATTTGGTGTAGTTGTTATTAAGGGAGCAAAACAAACTCCATTATTATCAGACTCATTTTTAGCTGCTGCTTCATATCAAGAAACTGCAAAAATTTTAGTTCACTCAGCTATTTCAAATCAGATTGATAGACTGGAAGGACTAAAGGAGAACATTATTTTAGGACACAAAATTCCGGCGGGAACGGGTTCTAAATTCGAAGAGAACTCAAAATTCGATTTACCAGATCCAAGAAGTTTTTTTGAAAACTTTAAAGAAAGTGGAGAACAATCAGAAAACTAATATAAAATATTAATAAATATCTATCTAAGTGGATATTTATTTTTTTAAATTAGAAACTAAGGGATTAAAATGAATTTAATAGACAAAGATAGTAAAATAGCCATAATAGGTTCTGGTGCTCTCGGAACTGCTTTTTCTAATATACTACAAGATTCAAATTTTAAAAATTTAATTGTTTATGGTATTGATGAACAAGAATTATCTGAACTAAAAATGGGAAAGAATACTAAATATTTTAAAAATAATGAAGTAATCTATCCTGTAAAAACAACTAATAATTTAAAAGATGCAATCAAGGACGCTAAATATATTGCTTTAGCTTTACCTTCAATAGTGATTCCAAATATTCTTGACCAAATAAAGGAAAATATTAATTCCGAAGTCTTAATTATTAGTGGATCAAAAGGTTTTTATCCAGGAACTGATTTTGGATTACACAAAGGTATTGACCAAAAAATAAAAGGCATTTCTAATATTAGAGGCGTTGTAAGTATTTTAGGTCCTTCTTATGCTGAAGAAATGGTTAAAAAAGGATTTACTACTGTGGCTTCAGTTTCTGATTCTTTAGAATTATGTGAGGAAGTTCAACAAATGTTTTCTAATTCATATTTCAAAATTTATACACAAACAGATGTTATTGGAGCTGAAGCTGGTGGAATTTATAAAAATATTTTAGCAATTGCTTCTGGTATGTTAACTGAATATGGTTTTAAAATAAATACAACCGCTGCTTTTATTACAAGAGGAGTTCATGAACTTTCTATTTTTAACAAATATCTAGGTGGAAAACCAGAAACAATAATGGGTTTAACAGGACTTGGAGATTTAATTTTAACATCCATGTCTGATTTATCTAGAAATTATACTTTCGGTCGTTTATTTGTAAGAGATAAAGAAAAGGCGCTTGCTTCCTCAATGACACTGGAAGGATTAAATGCTATTAAAATTGTTGAGAAAATTAGAATTAGGGAGAAACTTGATCTACCTATTGTTAAATGCTTATATCAAATTCTTTATAATGATTTAGATTTAAGTGATTCTATCAATAATTTATGAGGAAGAAAATTCAAATCAGAAAATTATTAATATACTTAATTACTTTTTTTATCTTTTAAATATATAGAGTTTTAAAAAAATAACATACTTTTATATGTCAAAAATTATGTAGGAGTATAATTAAACATATAGAATATTTTAAATTAAGTTTTATTTTTTCTATATTTTAATTAAAAATAATTTAAGAGAAGGTGAATTCAAATCAAATCAATTAACACTTTTAGTGAAATAGGTAATTTGCGAAAAGTACTTGTTCACACCCCTGGTAAAGAAATAGAATATATTTCACCAGAGAGATTAGATGAATTGCTATTTTCAGCAGTTCTAGAACCAAAACAAGCTCGTGAGGAGCACAAAGCATTCATAAAAATTCTTGAAGACGAAGGTGTAGAAGTTGTTCAATTAGTTGATTTAATTTCTGATACATATGATATGGCTTCTAAGGAATCAAGAAATGAATTTATCGAAACTTGGCTTGATGAAGTTCAACCAAAAATTCCGAATTCTGAAATACGTAAGAAAATTAAAGATTACATATTAAGTAGAAAAAATACCAAAGAATTAATATCTCTTTTAATGTCAGCAATTACTGCTAAAGAATTAAATATAGAATCAAAGCATGAATTACTTGTTGATCCAATGCCTAATTTATATTTCACAAGAGACCCTTTTGCCTCGGTCGGTAATGGAGTTACTGTTCATAAAATGAAATATAAAACTCGTCAAAGGGAAACAATTTTTTCAGAATTTATTTTCAAAAATCATCCCGATTACAAAGAAATTAGTCAATATTCAAGTAGAAAAGATAAACATACTATTGAAGGTGGAGATGTTTTTATTTATAATTCAAAAACAGTAGTTATTGGAGTATCAGAAAGAACAGAGTTTGAAGAAATAGAACATATTGCCAACATGTTGAAATTTAGGAAGGATAATTCATTCGAAACGATAATTGCAATAAATGTCCCAAAAAAGAAAA
>JBOGBM010000034.1:0-1935 GCA_051656205.1 Metamycoplasmataceae bacterium | reverse complement strand
GTTATTATCAAACAGGTCCTTTTTTTGCTGTTGCATAAATGACCATTCCTATTAGTGGTGGCATAAGCGCAAAAGGAATATATCATAATCTACTTTGCAAATTGAAGATTTTAACTGTTAAATAAACAAAGCCTCCAATGCCTAAACCAAATACAAATGAACCTAACAATCCTGTTCATGAAATTTTAATCTTGTGAGGTTTATTCATAATAGTTCCCTGAATATATAATATTAATTATTTTAACATTAAAATTTAGTAAAAATATTATTAAAATTTAATTATTGGATCATTAAGGTATTTTGGAAAAATTATTGCCATTATTTTTGAGATTAGGTATAATAAGTTTAAATCTATGTAGAAAGATCATTGTTAAAAATAAAACAATGTTTACAATATGAATTTAATTTATATTATTTTAATAGTATCATCGATAATAATTATAATTCCATGACTTTATGGTCTAATTTTACCAATTATTAAACCGACTATTAGTACAAAATCAACGATGTATTTATATGCTTTTTCATCTGGTTTTTTCATTATTCTTGCTATTTTTGGTTTTTATGCAGAAGCGAAAGAAGAACTTACTGTTCATCTGGAAGATCTCAATTATTCTCAGGGCGCTATTTGAGGAATTAATGTTGGCATAATTGGTGGAGTATCATTTGTTATTCTAGGATTATCAATCTTAGTCAAATACCTTGTTGGTAAAAAGATTGCCAAAAATGATTTAGCTTCTGATCATAATCATTCGCATTTAATTTATAACTTAAATGATGTTAATCCCAAATCTAAGATATTAGCATTATTATTATTACTTTCTCATCGTATACCTGGTGGTTTAATTATTGGTTTCTTGATTGCGAGCATTCAAAGAAATAACGAAGTAAGCCTTGTAAATATTATTTTCTTAATCACATTTCTTTTACACATCATTCCTGAAGAGTTGGTTTTATATTATCGTCAGATGGAAATGGGAGTTAATAAATGAAGAGCAGCCTTATATTCATTTTTAGGAACATCTCTTCTAATTCCTTTTATTGTAATTGGTGCTTATAGTTCAGAAGCTTTAATGGATAATGTTATCTTTATTTCATTTCTAAAAGTTTGTGTAGGATCGTTAATCTTATTTAGTGCTCTTGTTGAATTTTTTCCTGAATTTTTGCATAATAAAATGGATGCCAAAACTTGATATATCACTATTGCCTTATTGATGTTAGGTATTGTCTTTGGATTAATTCTTTTCTCAGTTCACTCACATCAATATGATGAAAATGGTCATGATCATCTTTCAACAATGTTGTATCCTGAAACAAGAAAGATCATTGATTTAAGTAGTATTAGTAAAAATTGATTGTCTTAGAAACCATTTATATTAATTAGTTTTAGCTGTTTAATATAAAAAAATCTTAGACATAACTCTAAGTTTTAAAAAAAATCTTTATTATTCATAAGTATTTTTAAATTTAATAAATAAACGATTTGTTTTTTTAGTAATATTTTCTTCAACTGCTTTTATTTGTTGTTCTAATAAAAATGAATTTTCAGCTGCTTCAAATTCAGTAATTATTTGTTCTAAATTATTTATTGAAACAAAAGTGATATTTTGCATTCTGGTAGTTTTAAATTCTTTGTTAGCTACTAAAACAATAACTTTTGTATTATCTTGTAATTCGAAATGTTTTATTATTTAGATTTTATTTATATAATAATTATATTTTAATAGTGAATATGTCTATTAAAATTTAGGAGATGTTAATGTCAAAAAACAGCAATAAAATGAAGTATATAAATGCAATGAGATATTTTGGATTGAAATCAATCCAAGAAGCTAAAGGGGGTCATGTTGGAATGACAATATCGGCCGCACCAATTACTTATACACTTTTTACAAAATTTATAAATTTGAATGGTAAAGATGGTAAATGAATTAA
>JBOGBM010000033.1:0-14218 GCA_051656205.1 Metamycoplasmataceae bacterium | reverse complement strand
TCTACAAAATTTTGAACTCATCGCTTTAACACTGAAATCAAATGGTATTAAATTTGGAATTAAAATTGATAGTATTGTGCCTGAAGTAATTACTATCATTGAATCAATAATACCTCAAGCAATTATTATTAGTGAATCCCTGATTGACACAACTAATTTAAACAAATATCTTCTTTTAAAGCAATTATTAACTTTATGTGCTAAAAATCCTGCCACTTTAATCTATGAAAATCCATCTGACTTCGAACTTTCTAATAAAATTATTAACTATTACTATAAAAATAAATAAAATTATTTTGTGAAAGCTAACGTAAATCTTTTTTCATTAATTTTGAAATATTTTTAATAAATGCATTTTTTGTAAAATGATTTCTATTTCATAATTTTAGATTATCATTTTCTAAACGGACAAAAACAACTATTTTTTTATTAATATAATTATATTTAACTAGTAATTCTTCTCCTGTTTTTAATATTATTCTAGCTATAAGATTTTCACTTAAAATATTTAAATCCTCATATCTTACAATATTTTCAATAGGAAATTTATGAGCAAAGTCAGATTTATTAATATTATCTAAAAATAAATAAAGTCTACTTAATGGATAATTTAAAATTACTATATGAGTTTTATAAGATCCATACATTTTAGCTAAAACATTTCTTTGTGACCCAAGACTAAGTCTTTGAGTTTTATAATAATTAATCATTTCCAAAAATCTAATTATTAAATGATGAAAACCAAATTCAGTACTAGAATTTTCTCCGAATATAAATTGGGAATTTTGATTTCAATAGAAAAGTAGATATTTTTCATCTAATCTTTTTATGTCCTCAGAAATGGCGAGTTCCAAATCATATTTTTTAATTAAGTTTTTAATACTTGGAATCGGAGGTAAATCAGTTCCGATATATGAATTAGGAATTTTCTTAGTATCAATATTAATCCCAATAAAGAAGGAATTTAAAAACATTAAAGTAATTTCATTAGCATCTAAATGAAATACTTGTCTACCATTGAAAATAAAGAGATTAAGAGCTGAGCCGTTTTTCGAAGGACATATTAACATATCGCATTTATTTTTTCTTGCAAATCTAATATCTCTTCAATAAAAATTAATGAATGATCCATCGTTTCTGTGTTTTTTAATATTTATATTTCCTTTATTAATATTAGTGTTTATTTTATAATTAAAATCCATATTACCTAATATTTTTTTCAAAATCTCAGTAACACCTTCGTTATAGTTTGAAATTGTTATTTTCACCTTTCTTTGATCACCTTTTCTACTAGAAAGAGAAAGAATTTTTTGAATGTAATCATTTATCAATTTATTATTTGAAAGAAAATCAATTTTTGCTGGTTTAGATTTAATTGAGAAAATATCTTTATTATTAATTTCTTCCTCAATACTATTTAAGAAGTCCTTGCTAAAATCATTTCCTGTAGAATCAATGAAATAAATGTTAAAAATATCATTATTGTAAATAGATCTTTCAATAAATATTCCTGCACTTAATTCTAATTTGTTTATTGTTCTTCTTACAAATTTTTTGTCATAGCCGGTGAATTTTTTGAAGGCAGTTACTGTTAAATCTTCATAAGCAAAAACATCAGCGATATTACTTAAAAAAGCCTTTATTTCTTCTGAACCATCGCTACAAACGATTACATCAATACCATTATCGTTGTTGCTATTTTTTTTTAGTATACTGGCAAAGGAATAAGCAATAAGTTCAATAACTAATTTATTTAATTTTCCGTATCCAACACCAATTCTAGCAACAATTTTTTTAGAATCAAATAACAATTTATTAAAAAAAGGATCATCATCAGTTAAATCTTTTATTTTAGAAAGTTTTATTGTAGCATTTTTATCATCAACTAATGCAGTCTTTCATTTGTGGATTATTTCAGTGTTTCGCATATTAAAATAATTTTATCAATTAAAACACTAAAAAGAACAACCATTTACTTTTAATTGTTTATAATTAAAAAATGGATAAATCAAAGATAAGGAATTTCTCAATAATAGCTCATATAGATCATGGTAAGAGTACGCTGGCAGATAGAATATTAGAGTACACTAAAACTGTTGATGCTCGAAATTTAAAAGCACAGCATCTAGACACTATGGATTTAGAAAAAGAGAGAGGAATAACAATAAAGCTGAATGCAGTTCAAATTAATTATAAAGACTATTTATTTCATTTAATTGACACGCCCGGTCATGTTGATTTTACTTATGAAGTTTCAAGATCATTAGCCGCTACCGAAGGTGCTTTATTATTAGTTGATGCAACTCAAGGAATAGAAGCACAAACTCTTGCTAATGTTTATTTAGCCATCGATAATGAACTTGAAATAATTCCAATTATTAATAAAATAGATTTACCTTCTTCTGATCCTGATAAAATTAAACGTGAAATTGAAGATGTCATTGGAATTCCTGCCTCAGATGCTGTTTTAATCTCGGCTAAAACCGGACAAAATATCGAAGGAGTATTCGAAGCAATAATTAAACATATTCCTGCTCCAAAAATGTGCGACGATTCCCTTCCCTTAAAGGCTTTGGTGTTTGATTCTTATTTTGATTCATTTAGAGGCGTTATTCTCCTAATAAGAATTTTTGATGGACAAATTAAAGTAGGTGATGAATTTTTCTTTATGTCTAATAACAAAAAATTTACTGTAACGGAATTAGGAGTAAGAAAACCTCATGAAGTTAAACATGAAAAATTAACTTCTGGTGAAGTTGGTTGAATCGCTGCTTCCATTAGAGAAGCAAAAGATGTGGCGGTAGGTGATACAATAACTCTTTTAAAGAACCCTACTGCTGAATCATTGGCGGGGTATAAAAAAATGAATCCAGTAGTTTATACAGGATTTTATCCAATCGACGGTAAAGACTATGATATTCTTAAAGATTCATTAGAGAAAATTTCACTTTCTGATTCTTCTATTACTTATGAACCAGAAACTTCAAAAGCTTTAGGATTCGGTTTTAGAATTGGATTTTTAGGTTTATTGCATATGGAAATTCTTCAAGAAAGATTAGAAAGAGAATTTGGAATTGAAATAATTGCAACTGCACCTTCAGTAGAATTTAAAGTTTACATGACTGATAAAACTATGAAAATAATTGCTAATCCATCTGAATTTCCGGAGAAAGTAAAAATTAGTAAAATTGAGGAACCTTACATCAAAGCGACAATTATCGTTAATGATGAATATATTGGTGTTATCATGGATCTTTGTCAAACTAAAAGAGGAAAATATATCGATTTAGAATATATGGATGCTACAAGAAGAAAATTAATCTATGAATTACCATTAGTGGAAATAATATTCGACTTTTTCGATAAAATGAAATCTGCCTCAAAAGGTTATGCTTCTTTTGATTATGAATTAACTGATTATCAAGTTTCTGATTTAGTGAAAGTAGATATTTTATTAAATGGTGAAAAAGTGGATGCATTAAGCGCAATAATTCATAGAGATTTTGTTGATTATAAGTCACGTGATTTGGTCAAAAAATTGAAGGAAGTTATTCCTCGTCAAAATTTTGAAGTTCCAATTCAAGCTGTTGCTGGTGGCAAAATTATTGCTCGTGAAACTGTTAAAGCATATCGTAAAGATGTAACTGCCAAATTATATGGTGGCGATGTTACTCGTCGTCAAAAACTTCTAAAGAAACAAAAGGCTGGAAAAAAGAGAGCAAAAGCATTCGGGAAAGTTGAAGTGCCTCAAGAAGCATTTCTAGCAATTTTGAAAACCAATAATTCTAATAACTCTTAATCATTATTTAATCAATAGTATTTAGAACAAGAGCATCATTTTTTTGTAATAACCTTTTAATAGTATTTAATTCATATTTAGTTAATATACTTAAAACTTCATCATTAATCAAATCGTGCATTTTTATTTTTTCCAAAGTAATATCAACATTTAAAAACATTTCTAATTTTGCCAATTTCTTACACATAAAAGCCATCTCTTTCGAAGCGAGAAATTTCTCTTGTTGACTAGGAGTTAATTCGAAAATATTTTGATAAATATTTTCTAATGTTTCATACTTATTCAATAGATCGATGGCACCTTTTTGACCAATACCTTTAATTCCCGGAAGATTATCAGATGAATCGCCTGCAATACCTTTAAAATCAGGAATTTGATAATGCTCAAAACCATGTAATTTTCTAAAATTGTCAATATTTTTAATTATAAATTGTTTTGATTTATTATCCTTAACAATTACACTAACATTAGTATCAATTAATTGTAAAAGATCTTGATCATCTGATCAAACTAATATTTCATTCTCATTAGAAAATTTAACTGTCAAACTTGCAATTAAGTCGTCCCCTTCATAACCTTTCATATCCATGTGTTTTATTTTCATAGCATCTAAAATTTCTAAAATTATTTTCTTTTGTTCAAAGATCTCGATAGGTGCCTTTTCTCTACCTGCCTTGTAATCCTTATATTCCTCATGTCTTTTGGTTTTTTCTCCTAAATCAAAGGCAATAAAGCAATGCGTCGGTTTATAAGTTTCAATAACTTTAATAAAAGATAAAAAGAATGTATGAACAGCTGAAGTATTTATTCCTATATTAGTTACTAATTTATGGTGTGAATATACTGTTGCAAAAAAACTTTTGAATAATAATAAATTACCATCAATTAACAATATCTTGTTTTTCATTATTTAATAACCTTTCAATCGCTAATTCTAAAATTAATCTTATCCTGACTTTGTAATTTTATTATTTTACATTCAATTAATGAAGATACTTTTATTTTCTTAAATGACTCTCAATTCGGATGGAATATAAATATTTCCTCCGAACCACTACTATCACTTAATGTAACAATTCCAAATTGATTACCATTTTTGTCTGCTTTTCTTTCAACAATTTTTTCAACATATAAAATTATTTTGTATTCTACTTGCTTAGATAAATTTTTCAATTTATCTTTTGTTTCATAATCAATTGTTGGAAACGAATTATATTTTGCACCCAAATATTGTTCTTCGTAGTTCATCTCATCAACCATATTAATTTCCTCGATAATAAGTTCTTGCTCTGATGCTAAACTATATTCAATAATTAATTCATCATCTTTAGAAATAATAACGCAATCAGCATAATATTTGGCTCTTGTCAAATTGGCATTTAAAGTTGACATATTTCCGAAAACTCTTAAAGAATTAGATCTTATTAAAATATCAATTATTGCATCTCCTAATTTCATTCTCCTAGCTCTTGCAACAAAATTAAAAAAACTACTATATTCTCCATTTATGTTCTTATCATTTTGAATCTTGTCACTAGCAACCTTGCCTAAACCTTTAATCATAATTAAAGGAAGAATTATTTTACTATTTAAATTGTAAACATTTTCATGTGAATCATTTATATGAGGACTAATTATTTGATAACCCATTAATCTAGCTTCAACAACATATTTGTTAATGGTATCTAACCCAGGAAGAGATGAAAGAATCGAAGTATAAAATTCAATAGGATATCATGCTTTTAAATATGCCATCTTATATGAAATAGTTGCATATGCAATAGCATGAGATTTATTAAATCCGTATTCAGCAAATTTTTCAATTTCTTTATAGATTTTATCAATTAATTCTTTTGACTTCCCTTTTGATAAAGCGCCATTTACAAAAACACTTTCTAATTTACTCATTTCTAATTTATCTTTTTTCCCAATAGCTCTTCTTAATAAGTCAGCTTGACCAAAAGGCATCCCTGCAAATTTTTGTGCTATCTCCATAATTTGTTCTTGATAAATCATTATTCCATAAGTGCTCTTAACAATCTCATCGTATTCTTTTGTTAATGAATTCATTTTCATTTCATTGTGTTTTATTTTTGAATATGTTGAAATATTTGACATTGGTCCTGGTCTATATAAAGAAATAATGGCAACAAGATCGTTAAAATTATTTACTTCCACCTTTTTCAAAGTATTCATCATACCAGGGGATTCTAACTGAAAAATTCCCACTGTATTTCCATTTGATAATAAAGTATTAGTTTTTGAATCATCTAATGGAATATTTTCGAACAGAATTTTTTTATCATTTTTTTTATTTATTTCCTCTATGATACTTTCGATAATAGACAATGTTCTCAAGCCAAGTAAATCAATTTTGAGCATACCTCAAGATTCGAGGTTATCCATCGAAAATTGAGAAATTAAAGATTCATTCTCATAAATCACAGGTATCTTTTCAACAAGAGGAATTTCAGAAATAATTATTCCTGCAGCATGAGTTCCTCTTTGCCTAGGTAGATTTTCTATTTTTAAGGCATGATTGTAAGCTTTTGTATAAATTTCTTTTTCATTAATTTTAGCTCTAAAAGAAGAATATTTATTATATGCTTCTTCCAAACCAATATCTAAAGGAATTAATTTAGAAATAATATTGACTTCTGAATTTGGAATTTCTAAAACTCTTGCCACATCTCTAAAAGCACTTTTTGAAGCCATCCTTTGAAAGGTAATAATTTGAGCAACCATTTCATAACCATATTTCTTTTGTATATATTCTATTAGAATAGATCTTTTATCATCCTGAACATCGATATCAATATCCGGCATTGATATTCTTTCTGGATTTAAAAATCTTTCAAAAAGTAAATTATATTCTAATGGATTGATTTCTGTAATTCCTAACAAAAATGAGATTATTGAGCCAGCCGAAGAGCCCCTTCCTGGTCCAAAGGAAATACTATTTTCCTTACCTCATTTCATAAAATCTCAAATAATTAAAAAATAATCAGAAACATTTAATTTCTCAATTATAGACAATTCGTATTTTATTCTCTCTTTTACAATATTAATGTCATTGTTTTTCATAGTTTCGAATTTTTCTTTAAAAGACTCTTTAATCAAATTTTTTAAATAATCTAGTGAAGTGATATCAGAACCTGTATTAAATTTAGGAAATAATGATTTAATTTCTGGAAACTCTATATTGCATTGTTCTGCAACTCAATTAGTTCTATTTACTATACTTTCATGCACATTACTCTCATTTGTAAAACCCGGGAAAGAAAAAGATTTTTTCTCCTGATTCTTAATAGAATTTAAAATACTAATTGTTTCATTTTCATCATTTTTAATAATTCTATTTTCTTTTACAATAATAGCTTGTGCATCTTTTGAATTATCAGAATTGTAATAAAAATTATCTATTCCATTTAATACTTTTTTATTCTTGGAAAGATATCCAAAAGTAGGATGATCAATAACGAACAAATTTTTAGTCTTAATATCAGTAATATTAATATTTTGTTTAGATTTTAAAGATACTAAACGATTTAATTCTTGAAATCCTTGATAATTTTTTGCTAGTAATACTAATCTAAAATTCTCGACATCTAAATCAACTCCAACAATGGGTTTAATATTATTTTTTCTGCATAATTTAATAAATTTATCTACACCGTACATATTGTTATGATCAGTTATTGAGAGTAAAGAAATATTGTTTTGGATTGCAAAAGAAATATAAGAATCAATGGTTACACTAGATTCTAATAAACTGTATTCACTATTGAAATGTAAGTTGACAAATTTAGACATATCAAAATTATACTTTATAAAAAGTAAATAGAAATAGCAATAAACATTATTAATTCATTTCTTTTAAAAATATTTCTTTTTTAATTTTAAAATAATCTTCATATGAAATTCCGTTAAGTTCTAACAATTTATTCAAAAGTTCTAATCTGTTTCTTGAATCATTCGACAGTAAACCATATTCAAACATATTGATGTTATCTAGTTTTGTACTTCTTGTTGGAATTTTATAAAAAGGCTCATCCATAATATTTTTATTAGTTGCTCTTTGATCAAAAGAAGGTTGTTGAATCATTTGAGGTTGTTGAACCATTTGAGGTTGTTGAACCATTTGAGGCTGTTGAACCATTTGAGGCTGTTGAACCATTTGAGGCTGTTGAACCATTTGAGGCTGTTGAACCATTTGAGGCTGTTGAACCATTTGAGGCTGTTGAATAGAAGAATAATTAACAGAATCTAAATTATTTTTTGTATTTTTATTCATTGGTATATCTCCGTTACTATTGCTATTTGGATTTAAATTATTTTTGTTATCATAATTTTGTTTCGAATTTTTATGCTTTTGAGATTCATATCAATCTTGGCTTATTTTTCTTGCTACTTCTCTTACTCACTTTTGATTTATTGGATAGTTAGGATCAATTTGTAACTGTGTATCTTGTTGAGCACTTTGTTGAGAATTACTGAAATTGTCATCTCTTTGAGTGTTGGATTGTTGATCAAAATTTCCTTCTTCGTTTATCCTAAAAGTATTATTTTCCATAATATTTTGATTATTTAATCTGGCTTTTTGATTAATTGAATTAAGATGTTGACCCTCATTTATTTTCATAGGAATAGTTTTATTTTTGTTAATAGTTTGTTGTTGATCAAAATAATTAGAATTTTGAACCAATTTATCCTGAAAATTAGTTCTAATTGATTGTGTTGGTAGGTATTGTCCAGTGCTTCTGACAACTGGTTGCGGAGCTCTAATTGATTTTGTAGCTTGATATTGATTACTATTTTGATTATTTATTTGCACAAATCTATCTTGCTGAGGTATTCTAATTGATTGAGTAGGTTGATATTTATTTTCAATTGGAAAAAAAGAATTATTTAGTGTATTTTGTGCTGGAGAAACCATATCGATTGGTAAGAAAATAGGTTTTGCTTGTGGTATATTACTATTATTTAAAATAATGTTCTTGTTAAATCTTGAATTTATGATAGCAACCTCTTTTATATACATATAATTATAAGTGTTTTTTAAAAAATTTTGAAAATTTACAAATTATGATTAAATATTTTAATAATAAACAACGTTTCTAAAATCAAAATCATTAAAACTATATTTATCTATAATATAATGAAGTAATTTATGTATAATGATAATACCTTGTTAATTTAAGTTAATATTTTATCCCTGATACATTTAAAGAATTGATAGAAATTTCGAGAAGAAAAAATAGAAATTAGAAAAGAAAAGAAATGATATTTAAAGATATAAAACAAATAAATGAAAATGTAATGAAAAGTCTTGAGGAGATGGGTTTTACTGAAGCTACTCCTATCCAAAAAGAAACTTTTAAAGTAGCTTTTGAAGGAAGAGATGTAATTGGTCAAGCCCAAACTGGTACAGGAAAAACAGGTGCTTTTGGAATTCCGATTGTTAATATGATTAATGAAGATTCATTAAGTATTGAACACTTAATTATTGCCCCTACTAGAGAACTTGCTTCTCAAATTCACAAAGGTCTAAAAAGCATGGGTAAATTTTCTAATGCTAGAGTTTGTTTAATTTTAGGTGGAAGTGGTTATGACAAACAAGCCAGAGATCTAAAAGATAAACCTCATATTGTTGTTGCTACTCCAGGTAGAATTAATGACCTTCTTGATAGTGGAAAGATTTCATTAAACAACATTAAAACATTTACACTCGATGAAGCAGATGAATTATTAAATATTGGTTTCCAAAAAGATATTGAAAACATTATTACTTATTTACCTAAAGTAAGACAAAACTTCTTTTTTACAGCCACTTTCAATAAAAAAACTAGAGATTTAGCTGCATTAATGACTAAAGATCCTGTTAATATTAATGTTTCTGAGGGTTTAAAATCTGCAACAACCATTACACAAGAATTAGTGGTAGTAAGAGAAGGGAAAAAACTTTCTGTTTTGATGAAATTTTTGGAACTTTATAAACCAAAATCAGTTGTTGTTTTTGGTAGAACGAAAAGAAGAGTTGATGAATTAAATGAAGCATTGAATCAATCAGGATATTCATCAGCTGCCATTCAAGGTAATATGGAGCAAAGAGAAAGAACGTTTGTGATGGATAAATTCAGAAATCATGCAAAAACTATTTTAGTTGCAACAGATGTTATGGCTAGAGGGATAGATGTGGAGCATGTTGAATGAGTTGTTAATTTTGATTTGCCTCAAGAAATAGAATATTACACTCATAGAATTGGTCGTGCTGGTCGTGCTGGTAGAAAAGGTTATGCTCTTTCACTAGTAAAACCTGAAGAATTAGAACATATCAAAGAAATATGTTATAAAACAGGTTCAGTAATTGAAGAAATTCAAATACCAAGTGATATGGAAATTAGAGATGCTTGAAAGGCACATCTTGCTGAATCATTACGTGAAATAGTCGATAACTTTAAGGAAGATGATTCTGAATATCCAACTTATTTAGAAAAAGAATTATTAAGAGATTATACTCCTGAAGAGTTATCAATTTTGTTAGCTAAATATATTTTAGATAAAAAAACTTCATCATCAAAACTTACTTTAACTCCAGAACCAGCAGTTGCTTCAAAGGGGAACAGAGGAAGAAATAGAAGCAATGGACATCGTGACCGTCGTGGCGGAGGATCTAGAGGCAACTTTAATAGTAATGTCGGAAGTTTTGGTGGCGAGAGAAGAAGTTATGGTAGAGATCGTCAATCATCTAATAGCGAAGGAAGAAGTTATGGATCAGATCGTCAATCATCCAATGGTGAAAGAAGAAGTTATGGATCAGATCGCCAATCCTCAAATGGTGAAAGAAGATCATATTATAGTGGAGATCGCAATAATTCGACTAGAGAGAGAAGAAATTATGGAGACCGTAATTCTAATTTAACACAAAATCCTAGTAAAAGACACTTTAGACCAGGTGATCGTGGTTCTTCTTCTTCATACGGTGGAGAAAGAAAATCGAAAAACGAAGAATAACCACATTTTAATTAAATATCCTATAGACCAATGAGGTCTTTTTTTTCGAAGGAATGGGGAAATTATATTAATAATTTGTAAGTTAATTAAAAATAACTCCACTTATGGTTTGAAATTAAATAAATAATTATAATAAATTTATTAGAAGAATTAGGAGATAAAAAAATGTTAAAAAGAAATATATTTAAAATTATAGGAAGTGCAATGGTTTTTTCACCATTTGTGATGATTGCTTCGTGTAATAGCACGGCAGTTGACAATAAAGATGATGTTACAAAGGATATTAAAATATCACAATTCAACATCTCATTTGCAACGGATGGAGATCCTACTGAGTCATATCAAAGATGATTTGACTTTTTATCAGTTAAAAAACCAGAACAAGACGCATTAGTGAAGAAAATTAAAGACGAAATTGTTATGGAAGATGAAGAAAAAGCCTTAGCAGAAAGAATTGCTCAAATTAGAAATATTGCCGCAATCATTCAAGCTAATAAACCAGATGTTATTCTTTTAAATGAATTTAATAATGATGGTAATGGTGAGGACAAACAAATAATGAAACTATTTCAGGATAATTTCTTGTCTCATCCTCAAAGTATGAATAGTATTGATGGAGGGGAATTATTAGAACCTATTGTTTATCCATTTTATGAAACATATGCTACCAATACAGGACTGAAATCTGGAATGGATTTAAATAATGATGGATTGGTTGATAATGTAGCTGAAGATGCTTTTGGTTTTGGTTTCTATCATGGTCATTATGCTTTTGGTGTTATGTCAAAGTATGAAATTGATACAGCAAACACAAGAACATTTCAAGAATTTAAATGAAAAGATTTACCTAATGCCAAAATCCCTAAAATCGTTGAAGATAATGGGAAAATACCTCCAGGAATGCAAGTTGGAGATAATTGATATACAGATGAAGAATGAGATAATTTCCGTTTAAGTTCGAAAAATCATGTAGATGTACCAATTAAGGTGAAAGTAGGAAACACTGTTGAAAATATCCATTTATTACTTTCACATCCAACTCCTCCTGCTTTTGAACTCGGAGGAACTAATGTTAATTTGGAAAGAAATTTAGCTGAAGTTCAATTTTGAACAGATTATATTAATAATAATCAAGCTTTATATGATGATAATGGAGTAAGAGGTGGAATAGATGGAGCGAAAGAAAAATTTGTTATTCTAGGTGATTTAAATTCTGATAACTTATGAGGAAATACAGCGGATAAAGTAGGCGAAGGTATTAGATCATTGATTGCTTCTGATTTTGTTAATAAGAGCATCGTTAATGGTGATCATATTCCGAAAAGTAAAGGTGGAGAACTAGAAACAAATAGCAATGGTCATCCAAAACCAGAAACAAGAACAAGTGTTTTTGGTTTAAGAGTTGATTGATCATTACCATCAGCCAATCTTGATGTTATTGATTCTGGTGTTTATTGACAAGCAGAAGGTGAAAAAGGTAGATTGCTATTTAATGATCCTAGAATTGGTAGATGAGGAAATAGTAAAGAAATATCATCAGATCACAGATTTGTTTGATCGACAATACGTTTAACTTCAAAATAATAATCTTTTTGAAAAATTAATAAAAAATTATCCTTATTAAATTTCTAATAAGGATTTATTTTACAAAATTAATAAATATTTTACAAAATATGTAAAATATGCTATCATTAGTTTATGGGAATATATCAAGAATTAAAGAAAAAAGATTTTACAGTCACTGAACTATCAGAATATTTAGAAATCACAAGACCGACGTTGTATAAGTATTTTGATTTATATGACAATAAAAAATATAGGATGATACCTAAAGAAGTTTTAAATTTTTTCAAATTATTATCAAAAAATCCCTTGATTGGTAAAAGGTATTTAATTAAATACTTAATAGATGATTATAAAAAAGATGATTATGAAAAAAACCAAACATTAGTAGCTTTTATAAAAAAACAAAATTCAAAGTTGACAGATAATGAGGTTGATCTTATTATAAGAATTATAACTGATAAAAAACTCATTAAAAAACTATTGGAAATCGTTGAAAAGGAGAAAGATAATGAATAGAAAAGATTTTGTAAGCAGAAAAGTAAAGATTGAAAACTTTAGAAATATTATTACACCAACTAAAGAAGAACATCTTGAAAATCTAAAAAATGGTAAACAAGATGGGAATGAATTAATTTTAAATCATAATAATAGAGAAGGTGGAGTCGTTCTTTTAATTGGTCCAAATAATTCGGGTAAATCAAATATTCTAGATGCAATTGAATACTATAGAGCAAATATCAAAGAGAAAAAACCATTTAGTCATTATGGTCATGACTTAACAAGCTTTTATTTATATAAATGATATGATATAAAAAATGTTCAACCGAATTGATTGCATACAGAAGAAGAAAAAGCAAAAAATATTACAAATGTTGAAATCAATAATTTTAATAGTGATTTATATTCGATTGAAGAAATATCTAAATCAGAGATTTTTAATGATTTATATTGAGAAAAAATTTCAAATAGTAAGTGTTATGATAAATCTTGAAGCAAGAATAAAGACGAAGCAATACTTGCGTTATCCAATGAAGCAAAAATAGGTAAATTTTTAGCAACAATAATTTGAATTTTTAGCAATATTAAATTTGGTGTTGAAGGAAGCTTAATTGAATTACCTAAACAAGATATTATTTCTTTAACTAATAAAAATCTTAAAGCACTAAGATGATTTATAAGTGGTGAAGATTGACTTTGCAAAATTATGAGGGACGATGAAATTATAAATGTTATTAGATATGACGAAAAATTTGAAGAAATAGTTAATAAGGATCTTGATATTAATTTTTTAGGTAATAAAAGTTTTGTAGATAAATTTTTTGCAGCAATTGATAATGGACAAGAATTAAGAAGTAAATATATAGAAGTCTACAAGAATAAAAAAATATCTAATAATGATAAATTTCCTATTTATGAAGATTTGATTTATAAAATAAATAGAAGTTTAATGAATGTTTCAAGGAAGTTTAATGAATTGTATTCTTTATCAAATGAAAAATATGTCTTTGAATTAAGAAAAAAAGAAGCTCATAATATTTATAGACTATCTTTATTTGTTCAAGATAAGAAGAATGCAAATATTCCAATTAGTCTTGATGAACAATCATGAGGCTTTAGATGATTCTTCAATTTCTTTTTTAATGTTTTTTCAAATAAAATGCCTTATCCAGGAGATATCATTCTCCTTGAAGAACCTGCAGTTCATCTTCATGTACAAGGTCAAATAAAATGAATGCAATTCATCAGAGAATTTGCATCAAGGAATAAGTTAACTTTTGTCATAACGACACATTCACCCTTTCTAATTGATCCTGATAGATTGGATGAAATAAGGATAGT
>JBOGBM010000032.1:0-23933 GCA_051656205.1 Metamycoplasmataceae bacterium | reverse complement strand
TTTAAGAAACCAATATCGAATGCGGTATTGTGAGCTACTAATGAAGAATCCTTAATAAAATCAATGATTTTTTTTATACCTTCAATTTCCGAAACTCCTTCATCAACCATAGATTGTGTAATTTTAGTTAATCCAATTGTAAAGGCAGAAAGTTTTTGTTTAGGTCTTATAAAAAAACTCATTCTTTCAACAACATGACCATTAGCAATTTTGACTCCACCAAATTGTATTATTTCGTTTAATCTTGGCGAAAGGCCCGTTGTCTCTAGATCAAAAACAACATAGGTTTCATTCTTGATATCTCCCTCTTTATAATTTGAAAGAAATTTATTATCTTTATCAATAGCATTAAAGGTTGCTCCATAAATTGGTTTAATACCAAGCTTCTTAGCTTCATAGTAAAAATTAGGAAAAGATTGAACATTTTCTAGGTCTACGATTCCAATTGCTTTATGACCAATAGCCTTGGCATGTTTTAAAAAATCTTCAGGTGTTTTAAAGCCATCCATTACGCTCATTGATGTCCTAATCGAAAGTTCCACCCTTTTTATTTTGGCATCATCAACCTTTTGTTGTTGATCATCTAAAATTTCTATTTTTCTACAATTCAAAATAGGTTTTGCTGAAAAAGAATCAATCGTTTTTTCACCAAAAACCTTTATTTTAACTCCTATTTTAACATCATCGTACTGAGGTAAATCTGATTCTTCTCTTATAAAATTCTTGATAGTTATAGCTTCTGAATAATCCGTAATAGCGAGAGTTAAAATATGTGCTCCTGTTTTTGTTTTAAAGATTTCTTTTTTAAAAACTATTCCTTCAAAAATATAATTTCTCTCTTCGGATTTATAAAATTCCTCCATGCTTACTGCAAAATATTTATTAGTAGATAACTTGTTTTTTAGGAAGGAATTTTCATTGGTTTTTGTAGTATTTCTTTTTTGTGCAATTTCATTTAAAAGTTGGAGTTCATTGGTATTTTCTTCTTCAAGTGTTTTTTCAATAAGATTGTATGAAGAGAGATCAACCAAAATTATTTCTATGCCGACAAACCCAAATTTATCTAAATTTTCAATTATTTGTTTATGTTTATCTTTCAAAATCCTCAATTTATTATTTGAATGAACATTAATTTTTAATGATTTAAAATCATCAAAATTTAAATCAGATTTAGCTATTATATTAGAAATTGTTTCATTATTTAAGTATGAAAATGACAATAATAAATAATCATAAATATTTTGTAAAGTATAATTTTTATTCATGTAAGTAATTTTAAAATCTACGTCAAAACCGAAATTATCCTTAATATTTTGCAGAAAATTTTTAATATCTTCAATTATTGGAACAGAAAAAAAATTTATATCTAATTTAAATTTGTTGTTAACTAATTCAGCATTCAAAATATCCGATTCAATAAGATATTTGGGGATATTATATTTTATTTCTTTACAAAAATTTATAAATGCTTTATTCATAAATTTTATTATATAAAATATTGTTTTAATATTATGCAAAACATATAAAAAACCCGAAAACAAAGAGAACTAATATAAGTGAATCAAATCTATCAAGAACTCCACCATGCGAGGGAATCAAATTTGAAAAATCTTTTATTTGTAATTTTCTCTTAACGAATGAGAATAATAAATCTCCCATTATAGCTGTAATAGGAGTAAAGAAAGGTATAGTTAATAATAAAACTATTGGATCAATAGAAGATGCTAATTTTCCAAAATTTACACCACCTGGTATTTGTACAAAATTTAATCAAAATATTATAAATAGAAATATAGCGGCAACAACATAGCCAATAATAGCACCTTCAATAGTCTTATTAGGCGATATCTTAGGCGCCAATTTCATTTTAAATATTTTGTTTCCGAAATATTTTCCACCAAAATATCCCAATATATCAACAAGAATAACTGATGAAATTAGAGTTAAAGTCAATGAAAATTGTAATATCAAAAGATAAAATAATATTTTTATTGCGAAGGTGATTAAAATTGTTCCTGCTAAGAGTGCAAAAAAAGTTGGAAATATTCTCTTTCTTTCCTTAGAAAATAAACAAGGAATTAAAATTATCCCTGCTACAATTGGAAAGCCAATTCCTGGAATCTCTAAAATTGAAAATTTAAATTGATCTCTAATAAGTTCGACTAATATATTTGCATAAGGGGAATTAGGATCGAGAGACGTTAATTCGTTATTTGGTGTATTAATGAACTCTATAAATCTTTCGTTAAAAGGGGTAAGGATTATAAGAATAGTGGAGAGAGGTATTATAAATTTTGCTCATTGAGGAATACTAAAAGGATGGCAAAATTCATAAATTGCAAATATTCCAAGTAAAGTAAAAATAATTAAACCGAATATTTTTCCAGGAGTACCTAAATAATAAATTAATAAAATTAGTGTCACACAAAGAACAGCAGTAATAATAGCGAATAGCGATTTCTTAGCTACTGGATTCATTTTTTCTAGTAACACATTGAACCTCCTTATAATTTCATTAATTCTTCTTCTTTTTGATCTATTTTTTTATCGATAATAGCATTATATTTATCAACTGTTTTTTGAACTTTATCCTTAAAGTCTTTTAAAACATCTTCACTTAATTCTTTATCATCTTTCATTTGTCTTAAAATAGAATGTCTAGAATTTCTAATTTTGATTCTCCCAGATTCCTTTATTGCTGAAAGTTGCTTAACTGCTTCTTTTCTTTTGTCTGTTGTCAAAACTGGAAAAATAATTCTTATTTGATTTCCTTCATTCGCAAGAGAAATTTGATAATTTTGTTTCTCGATTGTTTTATAAATTTCCTTAACTGTTTCTTTATCAAATGGTTTAACTAATAGTTGTTGTGGTTCAGGTATTGTGATTGTGCTTAAATCACCAATTGGAGTTAACTCATCATAATATGAAATTTTTAATGTATTAATTAATTGAGGATTAGCTCCCGCTGTAGAAACTCTTGAAAGTTGAACATCAACTGAATTTACAGCTTCCTTTAATTCTTCGATTAATTCCATTTCGTATAATTCGTATTCCATTATCTAGAAACCTTTGTAAATAAACCTTTGCCATTTAAGACATTTAATATCGCATCTTTTTCACCAATATCGAAAACTAATGCATTAATATTATTATCTCTTGCCATTGTTGCAGCTGTTGCATCAATTACTTTCAAATTTTTTGAAAGAATTTCATCATATGAAATTTCTGTATATCTTTTCGCATCTTTATTTATATTAGGATCCGAGTCGTAAATTCCTTTTGTTTGATTTTTCCCCAGTAAAATAATATCTGCTTCAATTTCAGAAGCAACTAATGTTGCTGCTGTATCAGTTGTGAAATATGGTCTACCAGTTCCCGCTGAAAATATAACAATTTCACCCGAGTTTAAATATTTTATTGCTTTTTCAGTAATATAATTTTCTGCAACCTTAGGATCAATATTTATTGAGGATTGTATTCGACATTTTAATCCATGTTTTTCAAACCCTGATTGGAGTGCTAAGGCATTCATCGTTGTTGCAAGCATCCCGATATAGTCAGCCCTATTTCTAGGAATGCCATTTTTTTCGGCACTTGCTCCTCTTCAAAAATTTCCACCCCCAATGACAATTGCGACCTCTATTTTTTGATCTCTAAGCTTTTTTAATTGTAAGGCAATATTATCAATTAAAGAATAATCAATTAGAAGTGATTTTTCTTTATTAGATAATCATTCACCAGATAACTTTAATAATATTCGTTTATATTTCATATGGTCACCTCTAATTTTATTAATAATTATATTACAAAAACAACCTTTATTTTGAATTTATAAAGGGCTTAAGTTTTTTTCTCGCTTTATCTAATGCATCAAAGACAGCGCTTCTAGTAGTTGCTACTATTTCTGAAATCTCCGATATCGATAAATCTTCAATGTAATAAAGGTGCATTATTTGTTTCTGATTTTGAGTTAAAACAAAATCATATTTAAGAAAAGTTTTGATTAATTCTTCTCTTTCTAATGAACTACTCATCTTTCATTAATCCTTTAGTCAATCCATAAATATAAGCATCCAAATCAAATTCTTGAAGATCATCAATTTTTTCGCCAAGACCAATTAATTTGACATCCATATCCAATTGATCTTTTATTGAAAGAATTATTCCTCCATTTGATGTACCATCCATCTTAGTTAAAATGATTCCTGTAAGTGGAGCAACTTCTTTAAAACTCTTAGCCTGTAAAATACCATTTTGACCTGTTGTAGCATCTAATACTAATAATGATTCGTGTGGAGCATTTGGTACAAATTTCTTGATAATTCCTGTCATCTTTGCTAATTCATTCATTAGATTAACTTTATTTTGTAATCTTCCGGCAGTATCAACAATAAGAACATCATAAGAACCTTCATTTGCCATCGTTAAACTCTTATAAACAACAGATGAAGGATCCGCTCCTTCTTTTTCGGGAAGAACAATATCGGCTCCAACTCTATCTGCTCAAATCTTTAATTGTTGAACAGCTCCCGCTCTAAAAGTATCACCAGCCGCAATTAAAACTTTTTTACCTTCAAGAATTAATTTATTGGCTATTTTAGCAATTGAGGTAGTTTTACCTGAACCATTAACACCAACAATTAGTAAAACATTTAATCCTTCATTATTAAGTTTAAGTGTTGTATCAACAATCGATTGATTTGCATAAATAACAAACATTTTATCAGCAATAATTTCATTAATCAAATCTCTATTAACAACATTCTCAGTTTTGACTTCTTTTTTAATCTCATCAATAATTGTCATAACTAAATTAACAGATATATCTGACATTATCAAAATTTCTTCTAATTCTTCGAAGAATGCATCATCAATCTTATTATGCTTATTTTGAAGTTCAATTATTTTCTGACTAAAATTATTTCCACTTTTAGATAATCCAGAGACATATTTATTAATCTTCTTTTCTTTTAAAAGAGTTTTTTCTCTTTGTTTAGCTTCTTTTTTATCTAGCTTTTGTTGTAATTTTGCAAGTCTGTCAATTTCTTTTTTAGAATTATTTTCTGAGTCATTTGATGTTGAAGTTTTAATTTTACCAAACAAAGACTTCTTAATTTCTTTATCTTTTGAATCATCAATGTCTTTAGTATTTAGATTAAATAATCTATCTTTTATTTTTTTAAAGAAACCCATATATTGGTATTATATTAAATTAATTTGAAAATGGGTCAAATATTTATATGGTATAATTCTTAATTAATATTGAAGGAGTCACATGAGAATAAAGAGATTTTTAATGACATCATTAGCTGTTCCTGTTTTACCAATTGTGGCTTTTTCTTCATGCAGTACAAATAACCCAGACGCTCCGACAAAACTTAATAAAACTGTGTTTGAAACTAAAAATCAAATTGCTTTTAATGATATTTTTAATTTAGTAAACAATCAAACAGATGATGCTTCTTTTATTAAAAAAGATGCTGAAGAAATAAACAAAGCAATTAGTGATGAAATTGCAAGAAATTCTTTATTGAGAGAAAAATTAAGAATCTACTTTTTTAGTTCCATTTATAATTCATTATCTAATCTTGTTAACATTAATGAAAATGGGGAACGTATTAAAGTTGAATTGATTGGTCAAAGATTAAAAGGAACTGATGATATCAAGGCATTAATTAACGATTCAGTTAAACCTGATACAAGTAATCCTAAATGAAAGAAATATGATAGTCTAGAAGCGGAATTAAATAAAATTACTGATATGAAAATTAATGTTTCTTATAAAGTTGTAGATAATGCTCAATCTCAATGAATTTGAGAGAGTTCTTTTAAACTAGCGGAAGATTCAGAATTAAAAAAATTACTAAAAGCTGAATCTAATCAGAATCAAACAGCATTCACAAATGAGAGTATTTTTTTTAGAAGACAAATAACTCAAGAAGAAAGAAATGAAGCAAGGAATGATTCTTTCGTTGATGGAGTTTTTAATGATGAAATATATCAAAATAAATTATTACAATTACGTTATCAAAGTTCGAAATGATATTGAGATCCTCAAGCGCAAATTGTTAAATCGATTGAAATGGAATCAAATATAAACCCTTATTCAACCAATGGGACATTCGGTGGTTACACTGATCAAGATGGCAAAAGAACAGAATTCGCTATTGATTTTGAGCAACATCGTTCAAATAGTACATTATTTAAACCAGTATTTTTTATGCAATCGAACAAGACAATAAATTCAACATCTATTAATTCCGAATGAACGGAATATTTAAGGTATAAAAGATATAAAGCTGGTGATTTAGCTGAAGATCCAAAAAAGGTTGAAGATATTAGAATTGATATAAAGTCCTCATATGTTAAGTATGATAAAAAGATATAATGATATCTAAGTTTATAATATAATTAGGATAATAATGAATTTTAAATCAGGATCGAAACTAACTTTTTATTCATCTTTATCAATAATTATTCTATTAATAGGTTCAATTGTTTCAATCTACACTTTTGATGATTGAATTAAATATGGTCCAATTTATTTAAAAGGTGATCCAAATTACGTACTTCCCGTTATTGTGCAAGCATACCGAGCCTTATTAATGATGTTATTGACACTATTTTTTTCAATCAGTGTCTTGTCCTTTTGAGAAACCACAAAAATTGAAGAAAAAAGAATAAGAACTCTCTATTTTTTTTCAATAGGTTTCCTAACTTGAGTTTTATTACCATATACCTTTATTTTGGCTAGTAAGCACAAAAGTTATTCTAAATTTTGAGAATATTTAAAAACAAAAAAAGATGCTCCTGAACAAATAAATATTGCAACATGATTATCGTCATTTAAGAAAAGAAAAGATATACTATTTTGAAATACATCATTATTCTTATTTCTAATTTTAATTGTATTAGTTGATTTTTCGCTAATTTGAATTAATCAAGACCACAATCAAAATGATCCTCATAGTAATATTATGTTCAATACATTTTCATATTTCACACAATTAACCAATTTCGTGATTATCTTTTTTGTTTTTTTGTTTTTAGTTGCACATAATACTATAATTTTTAGAAAAAATATTTTACTTATTTTGATGGCAACTTATATAACAATCGTTGGTGTTGTTTTTTGAAGTTTTCTAATTCCTTTTGGAAATATTCAAGAATCATATTCCATATTAACAGACTTGGTTAAGACCATTTGATTACACTTAGTAACTCCCATGACTTTCGCAGCTTTTACAATATGTAGTTTATTTGTATCAAAAGAAAAACCAAGTACATATCTTAGAACAGCAGCATTATCTGGCCCTTATCCAATGACTTATGGAATGTACGCTTATTCACTTTCATTTGTAACACGTTATAGTGTTTATGGGGTTATAACTAACATAAATCCAAATATGGTTGATTGGAGAACGTCCACACAAGGATCGCCAATTAATCTATTGTTCTTTTTTTTAGTTTGTGCAACCTTTTATTTGTTTACTTTTGTCTTTTGAAAAATATCGGATATCGCCTATAAAAAGGGAATTGAAGTCGAAAAATCAGTCGCAATAACAACTTAAACATTTTCGAACTACAGAATTTAGTTTTTATTTTTTATAAATTCTACAATTGTTTTAATCATTGGTGATTTAGCTTTTCCATTAATATCAGCAGTTCCTGCGATATCAAAATGTATATAATCTTTTGATTTGTCAACAAACGAATATAGTCAAGATGCTGCGATATTACAATCGCTATATTCCTTATTTGAACAAGACATTGTATCTGCGAACGTATTTTTAGAAAGTGTTTCGATATATTTTTCATTTAAAGGCATTCTTCAAATCTTCTCATTAGATTCTTTAGATACTTTTTCTAGTAAATTTCAATTTTCATCTGATGATGATCAAACGCCTGTATAAAGATGCCCTAATGCAGAAAGAACAGAACCTGTTAAAGTTGAAATATCAATTATAAGATTGGCATTAAGTTTTTTGGAAGCATATGTTATTCCATCAGCTAATATTAAACGGCCTTCTGCATCTGTATTGGCTATTTCCACTGTTCTTCCATCCATTGATTTTATTATCGATTCAGGAAGTGTTGCCTTAGAGTCAATTAAATTATCAGTAAGAGGTAAAACAATAGATACATTGGTTTTTAACTGAAGTTTAGCTATTGAATTCAAAATGTGAGCGGCAATCACAGCTCCAGACATATCATATTTCATACCAAGCATTCATTTTCCTGTTTTTAAATCATATCCCCCAGAATCAAAAATAATGCCTTTGCCTACAATGGCGATTTTATCATTTGACGATGTATTATTTATATACTCGCAAACAACAACTTTTGCCTTTTGAAATGAACCTGCATTAACAGAGAGAATTAGATTCATTCCTAATTTTTTTAAATCTTCTTCATTCAAAATTGTTGTTTTTATGTTTTTAGAATCCTTAAACATGTTTTCTAATTCATTAGCCAAGAAATTAATAGTACAAATATTAGGTGGCATATCTTGATAATATCTAGTAGATGCCATTTGGTTAGCAAGCAATATGGTTTCGCTAAAATCAGATATTGTAAATTTCGAAGAAATAATATTAAAATTATATTGCTTCTTTTTATCAAGAGTTTTAATCGAAAATTCATGTCTTTTCAGAATGTCAACTTCTATAAAAACCTTAATAACATCTATATCAGTTATTTTTTCAGTAATAAACGATTCAACATCTATTTCATAATCTCTTTTAGCTTCCTCAATAAATTCTTCAATAATATTGTTTAATTCGTCGATTGTTAAATTTAATTTAGAACCTAAATTTATAGTCGTTTTTAAAGATGATGCATCTTCAATAATTTGTCCAACAACCTTAGTATCATCTTCCTGAAATATTGCACTAAGAAGAAATAGATTACTGGATTTAGTTTTCATTATTTCCATTATTCAATCTTTTATTTTTGAGAATCTAAGGCAAGTTGAACTAAGGTTTTAACCATTATTCCAGTTGGATTATCACCATTACCACCAGAACCTGCTATATCCAAGTGAATATATTCCTTATCTTCAGTGAATTCTTTTAAAAACATTGCAGCTGAACATGATCCACCTTTTCCGGTTAAATCAGTATTTTTATAATCAGCAAAAGTGGATTTTTTAAGATTTTCTAAATAATCTTTATGAAATGGCATTCTTCAAACTAATTCATTATGTTTAGAAGAGGCTTTTTCTAAATCACTTCAAGCTTTATCGGTTGTAGATCATGCTCCAGTATATGTTGAACCTAAAGAAACAACTATAGCTCCTGTTAATGTAGCGATATCGACAATTCTTGTAACATTAAATTTCTTAATTGAATATGTTATTGCGTCAGCAAGAATTAATCTTCCTTCGGCGTCAGTATTATTTACTTCAACTGTTTTACCACTCATTGATGTATAAATGGAATCGGGTAGAGAAGCTGTTGCTGAAACTCTATTATCAGTTAATGGTAAGACCATAACAATATTTGTTTTTGGTGCTAATTGTATAATAGTGTCCATTGCAGCAAAACAAATGGCTGCACCAGACATATCATATTTCATACCTTGTATAAAATTAGAAGGTTTTAAATTGTAACCACCTGAATCAAAAGTTATCCCTTTTCCAATATAAGCGGTTTTTTCTTTAGAAGAAGGATTGCCCATATATTCTACAGTTACAAGTCTCGCTTCATAAGCTGAACCTTTATTAACAGATAAGAATAATCCCATTTTTTCTTCTTCAATTTCTTTTTTATTTAAAACTTTAAGCTTAATTTTTGACCCATAAGTTGATAGCTTTTTTTTCATTTCATCAGCTAATCATTCAGAATTACAAATATTTGGAGGTGTTGCTTGAAGTTTTCTAGCCATATTAACTGCTTTAGATAATAGCAAAGTTTCTTGAACAATTTCTTTCATTTTTGCTTCTGGCGAAAAAATAGTAAACAAATTTTTATTTTCTTTTTTTGTTGTTTTAGCTGAATATAATTCATCACTTTTTAAGTATTCATATCTATCAAAAAACATTTTAACAATGGTTTCCTCAGTTAGTTTATTTGTTTTAAATGATTCAGCAATTATTTCGAAATCTCTTGTTTCTAAATTTATTATTTTATCTGCAACCGACTTCAAAGATTCAAAATCAAAATCTGATTCTTTACCTAAATATATATAAGTAATTTTTCTATCAGGAAATTCTGTAATTGCAAACTTTGTTTTTAGCAAATTTTCTTCCTTTAACTTGGATGATTCAAAAAAACCTTTAATTTTAAAATTATTTGTGTTTTCCTTATTTGTTAACTGCATATGTTTGTCTCCTTTTTATACACATTATTTTTTAATATTATATAAAGTTAAATAGATTATTTAATAACAAAGTTGATTATTTTATTTTTCACCACTATTGTTTTTATAATAGTTTTATTTAATAAAAACTTCGCCACATTATTTTCTTTTTTAGCCTTTTCAATTAATTGATTTTCATCAATGTACTCATTTATCCTAATGTTGCCTCTTAATTTTCCATTAACTTGCACAACAATATTTAAATCTGTGACTAATATTTTTTCATTATCATATTCAGGTCAAGTTTGGAAAGATAACTGTTTTTCATTTAGTTGTTCTAATAGTTCTTCGGCCATGTGAGGGGCAAATGTTGAATACATTATTAAAAAATCAACTAAGTATTTCTTATTAGATATTGTTTCAATTTTATATAAATAATTAATATAAACCATCATATTCGAAATAGCAATATTGAATTTATGTTCTTGAATATTCTTAGTTACTTCTTTTATTAAAATATTATGATTTGATTCTAAAGTTTGATCTTCATTATTAGAGTTTATTTTAAATTCTCCATCTATATATTTTTTAATGATTCTTCAAACTCTATCTAATCATTTTCTTGTTCCATCTAATGAATTATCGTTTCATGTTTTAGTATCAGTTAAGGGTCCCATAAACATTTCATAAATTCTTAAGGAATCTGCTCCATGTGAATTAATAATTAATGTCGGATCAACAACATTTCCTTTTGACTTGGACATTTTCTGATTATCACTTCCAAGGATCATACCTTGATTAATAAGTTTTAAAAATGGTTCAGATGTCGGAACTATTTTTAAGTCATAAAGAACTTTATGTCAAAATCTTGCATATAAAAGATGTAAAACCGCATGTTCTTGACCACCAATGTATAAATCAACAGGTAGTCATTTTTCAAATCTTTTATAAGCCTCTTGAGAATTAAGATCTAAGTAAGTATCATCATCATTTTTTAAAATATATGCCAAATAATATCAAGAACTACCAGCTCATTGAGGCATTGTATTTGAGTCTCTTCGATATCTTTTTCCATCTTTTTCGAAAAATAATCAGTCTTTGTTGTTAGCTAAAGGTCCTTCACCAGTTCCAGATACTTTGATATCTTTCATCTCGGGTAATTCCACCAATTCTTCAATTAATAAAATATTATTATTTTCATCAAAAGCAATAGGAAATGGCTCTCCTCAATATCTTTGACGAGCAAAAATTCAATCTCTTAAATGATATGTTGTTTTACCATTTTTTGTTTCTTTTCCAATCCAATTTCTTTGTAATGATTTTAAGGAATCTGGTCAATCTAAATCGTCTAATCCTTCAAGTAATTTGTCTGCATAATTTGTAATCTTAAGAACTCATTGTTTCATAGATCTTTTAATAACAGGAAAAGAACCTCTTTCACTAACACTATTACCATTTTCATCAATTAAAACTTCTTCATTTGCAAGGACAGTACCTAGTTTCTCACATCAATTCACATCAATATCTCTAATTTCTGCTAAGCCATTTTTATATATTTGAGCAAAAATTCATTGTGTTCATTTATAGTATTTTGGATCAGTAGTATTTACTTCTTTATCATAGTCATATGAAAATCCTAATGACTTTAATTGCTCTCTAAATCTATTTATATTTTTGTTTGTAAAAGTAGATGGATTATTTCCTGTTTGAATTGCATATTGTTCAGCTGGTAAACCAAAGGCATCTCAACCTATAGGATGAAGAACATCAAAACCATTTAATCTTTTATATCTTGCTATGATATCAGTTGCAGTATATCCTTCTGGATGTCCAACATGAAGTCCTGCCCCCGAAGGATAAGGAAACATATCTAAAACATAATACTTTTTCTTTTTATTAAAAGTGGTCTTAAAAGTTTTATTCTTTTCTCAAATTTTTTGTCATTTTTTTTCGATTTTTAAATGGTCATACATATTAAAAAATTATATCAATTTAATTACTAAAATTAATTGTTTATTTAATTAGAAAATCTTAAAATTAATGTTGAAGCACTTCAGAACTTTTTGTTTCTAATGTTAAATTTTTTCATCAATGTAACTTGTGGAATAATATTTCAAAAACAAAAAGTTTAGCAATATCAGATAAAAAGAAAATTGCATAAGCTGTTGGAAATGGAATATTTGTTTTTGGTACAATAACAAAAACTAAAATTGAAATTCAAATTGTTTGAATAACGCCTCCAGCAGTATCAATTAGGGAGGTAATATTTGTTTTACCTCCTGCAATAATAACTCTACTTCTAGTAATGAATCAAATTCACATTGGCATATAACCGGCTAAAGGTCAAATGGTCATTTTTAACTGATTTAAATATTCAATAACACCTTGACTAGCAATTATTTCTGCTTCTTCCTGAGTTTTACCTTCAAGAATTAATCGTTTTATTGTTCCACTTTCATAACCATCAGCCAAAAAGGTCATGAAAGGTATAATGAAGGAAAGTGCTAAGAGCAATCCACCCATAACAATAGCCATAATGAAATGAAATCCCTGTAATTCATTTGCATTAGATTTTGCTTTCTCAAAATTACCATGTCCCAGTTCTCTTCCCACGAAAATTGTTGTGTTGGCACCAATTGATTCGAATGTGGATCAGAAAATATTAAAAACCGCGCCTGATATTCCAAGAATTGTAGCGGCGGAAATAAAATAATCAGGATTGCTTCCGATCGTTCCTTGTGAATAATTTGCATTTCAAAATATGAATCTTACTGAAACTGAGACAGAGCCAATTGTTAGGAATAAAAAGGAAGATGATCTTCTTATTATTTGCATTCACATTTGTTTAGATATTACAAATAATTTAAGTGGATTGACTATTATTTCCTTATCTTTAAAATATACAAATGCAATATTGAAAGTTAGTGAAAAAGCTTGTGAAATGATTGTTGAAATAGCTAAGGATCAAATTCCAGTTTTAAAACCAAAAACAAATATTGAATTTAATATCATATTCGAGCTCAAAGAAATAATTGAAGAAATTACAGTCGCTCTTCCGTGACCAGCTTCTCTCATAATCATAGCAGATGTATATCCTCAAGCGCCCATTAATCACGTTAATGCGATTATTCTAAGATAAAGTGCAGAATCAGCAATAATAGTTTCATCTTCTACCTGAAAACTACCTACTAAATTAACCATAAATTCTGGTGCAATAAAGGCAGGGAAAGCAAATAATGAAGAAATTCCTAATGCTATTAATATTCTTAATCTTAAGACATATCTTATATTTACACGATCTTTTGCACCATAATATTGACCAAAAAGGGAGGAACCAATAACCGTTGTAGCAGCTATTATTCCTGTAACCAAACTTGTTCATGTATTTGCATATGATAATTTATCTATACCATTATCAATTGGAATGGCCATAAAATTATCAATAACACCGTTTATTGAATAGATCATTGCTGAAAAAATAATAGGAAGAGAAGTTGCTGTAAATAATATTCAATTTTTACGACTTGTAGGGAAATTTTTTCTTATTTTTGACAACATATTATTTTACATAATACACTAAAATAAATCTATGTTTTCTAAATTGTAAAAATAGATATGGGAATTTTTAGTATAATAAAAATTAATAATCAATTTTGGTTTTTATAGACATAAAGAGGCAATATGATTCAAATTTCAGAAATTCTTAATGAGACAATTAATACTTCGAATGCCATAAATGGATTTGAGGTGATCAGACTAATGATTGTACCGATATTTTCTCTAATTACCGCCATAATGGCAATTAGTGTTTTTTCAGCTACATATTTTGTTGTTTTCCGAATAAGAAAATATTTAAAAAGACACAAAAATTATTTAAATTTCACAAATAAATTGTCAGAGTCAATTGACGGAGAAAAATTAAATGTTTTTAGACCTTATAAAACTACCATGTGAGGCCCAAAACTCGAAGAGAATAAGGAACTTGTTGGAAATGTTTTGTCACAATACAAGAATGCAGATCTAAAAGATTTAATTTTAGGAACTTACAATGATGAATTGAATTCAGTCAAAACAATAATAAATAAAGATAGTAAGTTAATTAAAAATAATCACAATTTCGTTAAATTTCAAAGGTTGTTTCATAAATATGAAGGTAATGAAGTTCTACTTGAATATTTTAACAAGGATTATATATCTTTCTATAAGGTGAGAAAATCTGGTGTGACAATTGGAATTATAAGTAAAGAAGAATTAATAAAAAGAAAAGTAGTACTCAAAAAGGAAGTAGATTTCTCAGAAATATTTTCAAAAATGCTTGAAGATTCAGCCTCAATTTATAAAATATATTTTCTTAGAAAAAATTTTCTTTATAAGAATATTCAAAATCCCATTTCTGAATTTGAAACTAAATTGTCACGTATGAGAAAAATTTTTAACAAATCTTTAAAGAAAAGATATTCTTCATACAATGTTTATAGATCTAATAATTTTATAAATTATCCTAAGTTAGGTAAACTTCTTAATAATCAGAATGTATATTCAATAGATGGTGACTTCTTGTTAGAGTCGATTTCTCATAAATCTCAATCAGTTGAAACACTTTTATCCGAAAAATTGAAAATGAGGAAAGAAATAAAAGAAGTTATTCATACAAAAAACAAAAAACAAAAATAAATCTATTGTTGGTTTAATTTTGTTATTTTAATAATTTCGTCAATTAATTTAATTCTTTCTTGCGAAAGAGCTTCAAGTATTGGTAAAGAAGTTATTTTATTTGCTTGAATTCCAATTGCCATTCCTGATTTATTTTCTAATAATAACTCAACAGCCTTAACACCCATTCTTGTCGCAAGAACTCTTTCATTTGCAGTAGGGATTCCACCTCTTTGTAAATGAGCTAATATCGATGCTCTTGTAACCACCTTAGTTTTCGCCTCAATATCTTTAGCCATTTGATCAAGATTATCATAAAGATGTTCTGCAATAATTATAATCATGGAAGTTTTTTTAAGAACATTCATTTGATTATCAACTACTTTAATTATTTCTTCTAAAGACATTTTGTTTTCAGAAGTAATAATAAGTTCGGCTCCTGTAGCGATTCCTGAATGTAAAGATAAATCTCCAGCATATCTACCCATGACTTCGATAAGCATACAACGATGATGTGATCTAGCAGTATCTCTAATTCTATCTACATTATCAACAATTGCTGTAAGTGCTGTATCAAAACCAATTGTATAATCAGTTGAGGAAATATCATTATCAATAGTCCCAGGGAGAGCAATAGTTTTAATACCAATCTTATGTAATAGTTGAGCGCCATGATAAGAACCATCTCCACCAATAACAACTAGTGCTTCGATACCATGAGATTCGAGAATTTTTTTAGCTTTCAATCTTGTTTCTTCTTGTTTGAATTCAATATATCTTGCAGAATAAATAAAAGTACCACCTCTATTTATATATTCATCCACATTAACTTCTGAAGCTGGAACAATTAGATTTTCAACTAATCCTTTATAACCTTCATAAACTAAATATGGTTCGATTCCATAAATTTTTGCAGATTTTACAATTGCTCTAACCGCACAATTCATTCCTTGAGAATCACCACCTGAAGTAAGTATTGCAATTTTTTTAATCATGTATTTCTCCTTTAAATTATATTATTTTGAAATTAAACTAATAAATGATTCAACTTCTAAAGAAGCTCCACCTACTAATGCACCGTCTATATCAGGTTGTTCTAATAATTGTTTAATATTGTTTCCATTTACAGATCCACCATACTGAATTATTATTTCTTCTGAATTGGTTAATGATCTAATATATTTACACATATCCTGTGCATATTCAATAGTTGCAGTTTGTCCTGTTCCAATTGCTCAAATAGGTTCATAAGCCACAACTATCTTTGAGTAATCTAGACCTTTTAAAGAGTTTTCGATTTGCCTTTTAACAACTGCTTTTGACTCATCTTTTTCATATTCTTCAAATGATTCACCAACACAAATAATCGGAGTAATTCCATGTTTAAGTGCTGACTTAGCCTTTTCATTAACGTCTCCATCGGTTTCTTTATGTAAGATTCTTCTTTCTGAATGTCCTACTACTGCATAGTTAACACTAAAAGCTTTTAACATCTTAGGTGAAATTTCTCCTGTATAAGCTCCTGAATCATATTCCGAAACATCTTGAGACGCTATTTTCATTTCAGAATTTTTAACTTTTGAGAAACTTTCAATATTAATTGCAGGAACAGCAATTCCATAAATTAAATTTTCTCTCAATTTAAAAGCCTCTTTTGAAAACTCTTTCAAAAATTTTTCCGTTTCGTTTTTATCTTTATTCATTTTCCAGTTACCAATTATTAATGATTTTCTCATGTTTACTCCCAATATATTTCTTGATTAAGATTTAATAATTATAATACCTTTTATTCAAAATAAAAGTTAATTCTAAAAAATGATTATTTTCTAATAGTTCTTTGTTTGTCGATAACAAGTTTTTTATCAATATAATCTGACATATTGTTGATATCAATATTACATAAGAAAAAATTATTATCTCTTTTAGTTCTCAAGGCCACGAAAGAATGTTTGTAACCTTTTGTTGTTGTAAACAAATCATAATAAAATTTATCAACTATCAATTCTCCCCTATTCATTCTTTTTGGTCTATCTTCATTTTCATCTATATCATGGCTAGTAAATCATGAAATGTATTTATATTCCTTATTATGGTTTACTAAAAACATTGTGAAATTCGTCGATGTTGACAAATCGTAAATTGTTCTTAAGTTACTTATAACTAGAGATAAAACATTTTTCATAATTACAGATACATTGAATATTTTAATATCTTGTTCTGTAGCATTGTTTGAATTGAAAAAAATTCTTATATAACAATTATCATTATCCATATAATCGATCTCACCTTTTTTTTGATCCGAAATGTAAATAAAAATATCTTGAAAAATATTTATTTCTTTTAGTAAGCCTTGTAATAAAATTCTGAGTTTTTCAAGTTCATCGATTGGAAAAACAGAAAGATTTATTAGCAGTGAAGAACGATATAAAATTTCGGGTTTCTCAATTTTCTGATTTGTCAAAAAAGAAGGAAAGTATTTCTCAATTTCTTTAAACAATAGTTCAGGTGAAAATAATAATTTTGTTTTTTGTTTAGAACTAACAATTGAATATTTCCCATTTACAATAATGACATTATATTCTACATTATTAATTTCAAACGTTTTCTTCCCTGCTCTTTTATCAATATTCTCTACCGAAGCAATATAAACAACATCATCTGTTTTACTATCATAATAATCTACCTTTCAAGAATTTTTTGTTCCCATATCAAATTCATATTTAATAATTTGAGTGCCAGCAAAATCATTAACAATAACTTCATCGCCATATAATGATTCTCAAATCTTATAGTTTTTTTCAATAAGTCTTTTACGGTAAGTTTGTTGATTTTCTTTTTCTATTTCTTCAATACTTTTAACCATTTTATTTGTCTCTTTTGGTTTAATATTATTATCCTTGATACTTTCCGCCATTTTACTTTCCTCTTTTGGTTTAAGATTATTTTTCTTTTTTCAAATTATTTTTTTTGGTATTTTATTACTATGTTCATCATAAAATTCTTTAATCTCAAATAGATATTTGCTTTTTAATTTCAACATCTCTGGTTCAACATCATGATTTTTCTCTAGCAAAAAGATTTCAAATTCTTTATTACTATTTTTAACAAATTGATATTCTTTTCCATTAATGAAAAAATTTCTTTTCCAAGTCTTAGGCATAGCATTAAAAATTTCTGAACTGACGATTAAGCATTTATCCTTCTCAACATAATAAATATCTCATGAATTAGAAAATTCCTTCTTTTGAAACAAATTTCTTTCTATTTTTTTACCAGTAAAATCAAAGGCAAACTCACTATTAGATCCGAATTGTTCTTTTCAAACCTCTTCTCATTTTCGCATTTTTCCTCAATTTCTTAAACTTCTAATAATAAAGCAAATGTAATATTATTATAACAATTAATGAAGTTTTTTAAGTGTTTTCTTGTTTAGATTGTTCATTAAAAAAGATCCACAAACCAATGCACTTGCTCCTGCTAAAAAAGTTTTTTTTGCATTTTTATCATTTATTCCGCCATCAACTTGAATAAGTGCATGTAATTTATTTTCCTTAATAAAATTATGAATATTTTTTACTTTTTCTACACTTGATTCAATGAATTCTTGACCTCCAAAACCTGGATTAACAGACATAACCAAAATTACCTCAAAGTAATGAATAATATCTTGAATCTCTTCTCATTTTGTATCTGGTTTTATAGCCAAACCAACTCAAGTTATTTGCTGATATTTTTTAGCGAATTTAATTACTTCTGATCTAGGTACTGACTCATAATGAATCGTCATACAAGTAGCATAATCTTTAAACTGTTCAGCATAATAAAATGGATCCTCTACCATTAAATGAACATCGGATAAATGTTTAGGTGTTGATTTAATTATATTAATATATTCATCTATTTCAATAGCTGTATTATTGACAAATTTATTATCCATTATGTCATAATGAATTCATTTTATTCCGAGGTCCAAAAGTTCTTTTACTACTTTGATTCTTTCTTCTGCCTTTACACTTAATAATGATGGACAAATATATTTATTTCTCACCATCAACCTCACTTATTAATCTCAAATAGTTTTTATATCTTGAAGTTAAGATATTACCTTTTTCTACTTCTTCTTTAATTTTACACTTTAATTCTTTAAAGTGAATACAAGTTCTAAATTCACATTCAAGGGAAAGTTTTCTAAAATCATGAAACGACTTTGCTAATTCATTTTTTGAAAGCGTTGATTCTAGTATAGAAAATCCTGGAGTATCGATAAGTTCAAATTCATCTAGCTTATATATTTCTACAATTCTTGTTGTATGTTTCCCTCTACCTAGAGATTTAGAAATATTTTGGGTTTCTAAATTAAGATTAGCAATATTATTGATGGTTGAAGATTTACCTGCTCCAGACTGACCTGTAAAAACCGAAAGTTTGTTGACTAATAATTTTTTTAATGCACTGAAATCTTGTTGTTCATCTATATTAGAAATTTTAAGGACTGTGTATCCTTGAGATTTGTAATCTTGATAAATATTGTCATTAGTTAAATCGGTTTTAGTAAAAAGAATAATAGGCTTAATATCTTGAAATTCAACAATAGCTAAAAATTTATCAAGGATAAAGGATGAAAATTTAGGTTCACAAAGAGCAGTTACAATTACAACTTGATCAATATTTGCAACTTTAGGTCTAGTAAGAAAATTCTTTCTCTCGAGTATTTCGTATAAAAAACCATCAGGATTGAATTTAACAAAATCACCCACAAGTGGATTATTTGCCGCTTCCCTTAAATTACCAGAACCTCGAGTACGATATATTTTACCTTCAGAAAAAATATCATAAAATCCGGAATTAATTTTTAAAACTTTACCAACCATACATTTATTGAAGAGTTAAAGAAATTATAATAATTATAAGTATTATTACTAATAAAAATCCTATAGAACTAAATAAAAAGACCTTGGAATTGACTATTTCTTTCCAATCTTTCTTAGGTTTTGCGTTTGAAGAGTCCAAATTTATTTTTTTTTCCGTAATTCTTGTTTGATTTAAACATGTAGATAAATCTTGAGCTAGTTGTCTCATTGATAAATAACGATCGTCTTTATTTTTAGCTGTCGCTTTTGCAACAACATTCGCTAAAGCTTGAGGAATTGAAGGAAAAATTTGATTCACTGGTTTGATTTCTTCTTTTTTATGTTTTAATGCTGTTTCTAAAGCGTCTTTTCCTTTAAAGGGTGTTTCACCAATTAACATTTCATATAAAATAATACCTAACGCATAAACATCTGTTTGTGGAGTGGCTCCCTCTTGATTAACGATTTCAGGTGCCATGTAATGAACAGATCCAATTACTCTACCGGTTTGTGTATATCTAACAGAATCATCACTAATCGCAATACCAAAGTCAATAATTTTTATTTCACCTAATGTCGAAACCATAACATTCGAAGTTTTTAAATCTCTATGTATGATATTTTGTGCATGAATTTCTGCAAAACCTTTAGCAATTTGAGTAGCAAAATTAACTGCTTCATCTACATTTAATCTTCCTTGCTCTTCAATATAATCTTTAAGCATTTTTCCTTCAACATATTCCATTACTAAGTATTGGGTTTCGTTATTGTAATTACCTTCATAAAATTTAACTACATAAGGAGAAGAAATATATTTAGCCAATCTAAGTTCTTCTTTAAATCTATTTTTATTAGTAAGTGGCATATTCGGATCAGTTAGCAATGTTTTTATTGCAACTTTTTGATTAGTTTCTTGATTTAATGCAAGATAAACTTTTGCCATTCCACCTGAACCAATTTCTCTAAGAATTTGATATTTTTTTGGTAAATGAGGAATATTAATCATATTTATTCTACCTCCAAAATTATTATTGTTAGATTATCAGCGGATTCGCCTCTAATCGCTTGATTAATTAACGCATCAGTCTTTTCTGATAAATTCATTCGACTTGCAATAATCATTTCAAAATTAGGTTTTGTAACATAATCATGAATTCCATCAGATGTTAAGATAATTGTTCTTTGCTCATTTGAATGTTCTATTGTAAATGCTTCAATGTTAGTTTTTTTGTTTGGTCCTAATGCAGAAGTTAGAGCGGCAGCTCCTGGTAATTTTGCTGCTTCAAATTCAGACATACCTTCTTCAATAATATAATAGTTCATCAAATTATGATCAATAGTAATTTGATTAAGTAGACCATCATAAATGTATGTACGTGAATCTCCAATATTGAAAATGAAAATATCTTTAGTATCACGATAAATTATTGCTGCAGTAACTGTTGTTCCCATATCTTTTTTCATTTCATCGCTACCAGCTTCAGCAATCATATTGTTTTTACATTTTTTAATTGTATTCTTGAATCAATCAAAAATTTGTTTTTTATCTATTGGTAATGTTTCCATTTCACTTGCAAAAGTATTTATAGTAATAGAAGACGCTAATGATCCACCAAAGTGACCGCCCATTCCATCACATAACAATGCTAATGTTGCAATATTACCTTCAATCACAATTGCTCTATCTTGATTCTCCTCGCGGACAACTCCTATATTAGTATTTATTTTATAATTCATAATTTTCCCTTTTAATGATGTTTGCAATGTTTTCAACAGAATCTGATAATTTATTATTAACAATTATAAACATAAAATCATTTGTTTGTCTTATTTCTTTTTTAGCTTTTTCTAACCTGAGTTTTAAAGATTCGTCAGTTTCAGAATTCCGACTTCTAATTCTTTGTTCAAGAACTTCGATACTTGGAGGTTTAACAAAGATGGAAACTAAATTTTCCATTTTATTTTCTTCTCTAAATTTTTTAATAATGTTAATTGCACCAACAGTATCTACTTCAACAATAACATTGTATCCATTTTGCAGCAATCTATTAACTTCACTTTTTAAAGTACCATAATAATGATCAAAATGCTTTGAATATTCAAGAAATTCATTATTTGCGACTCGTTTCTGAAATTCATTGTTGTCAACAAAATAATAGTGTTTTCCTTCTATTTCTGTTTCTCTTCTTTTTCTTGTAGTCATTGAACAAGAAAGTGCAAGTTTTAGATCCGATATTTTAAAAAGTTCTTTTTCAATTGTTCCTTTTCCTACTCCAGACGGACCGGCAATTATAATAATTTTGTTCATACTTTATTGAAATTATACTTAAGAAAGAAAAATATATTTTAAATTACTATTTTATTATCTAAATATTATTCATTATTAATATTTAAAGTTTCTTTTAAGTTATTATTTAAATATGATTTCATTAAAAGGTAAATTTGTTAAATATATATACCAAAATGCAGAAAATGATTTTTCAGTTGCTATTTTCAAACCGGATTCAGAAACTAAAGATTATAATAATGAAACATTGGCATTTAATTCAAATATTGTTGTTTCAATTAAGAACATAAATATTCCTATTAATAAAAAATGTATTATCAATATTGTAAGTTCTAAAAACAAGAAATATCAAGATAGTTTTGAATTAGTTTCGATTGAAGAAGATATTATCGATTCGATCTCCGCTGCAATTGATTACTTATCGTCAAAAAAGTTCAAAAATATTACAAGAACGACCGCAACAAAAATTATCGATAAATTAGGAATTGAATTTTTAGAAAATCCAGAAAATTATTTAGAAGAATTAAAAAAAATAATTTCTGAAAAGAAAATTATTGCACTTATTGAACAAATAAATAATCAAAAGTTATATCGAAAAATTCAAGATATATTTGTTAAAAATAATTTATCTATGCGTTTATTATATTTAATAGAAAAAGAATATAAGGATGAAGAATTACTTAAGTTTTTGGAAACAGATATTTATTCAGTTTTAGAGTGAGAAGAAAATATAAATTTTTTTGATGTAGATAATATTGCTGAAATATTTTTAAAAGGATTTTCAAAAGATATTAGATTAGACAAATATGTTAATTGATCATTAATAAATTTATCTTTTTCTACAGGCTCAACAATTTTTGAGATAAAAGATTTATATTTTTTAATTGCAAAAACTTTCGGAATGACAAAAGAAGAATTTTTAAGTTCTATAAAAAGATTGATTGAACAAGAATCCCTAATATTATCAGATGATAAACGATCTGTAACAGCAAATTCCATTGCCGAAAAAGAAGCTTACATTGTAAAAAGATTAAAAGAATTAAAGAGTATGAAATTAGCACCCTTTATTGATAGTATAGATAATGAGGGAATCGATAAAATTCAAAATGAAGCTCTGGTTTATGCGCTCAATAATCCTATAACTATTATTTCTGGTTATCCAGGTACCGGAAAAACAACATTAGTTGATAAGTTTGTTAAATGTTTGGCGAAGAGTGAAGCAAAATCATTTAGTCTTCTTGCACCCACTGGAAAGGCTGCTTATCAAATATTCCTAAAAACCGGATATACGGCCAGAACTATTCATTCATTTTTGGGAATGAAAAAGGGTAGTAACTACTTCAGAATAAATGCAGAGAATCCTTCTTATGTGAAAACTTTGATTGTGGATGAATTTTCAATGATTAATATAGATCTCTTTTACTCACTCTTAATTGGTTGTCCATTTTTAGAGAGAATAATATTAATTGGAGATAAAAATCAATTACCATCTATTGGTGCTGGTTATTTACTTAATGATTTTATAGCATCAAAACAATTCAAAACATTTTTACTTGAAAAAATATATCGTCAAGAGTATGGATCGGAAATTATAAACGTTGCATTATCTATTAACAATAATAAAATGCCCTTTTTTAATAATCAGGAATGCATTTTTATTGAAGAAAGTGAAAAAGTAGCTAAAAATAGAATAATTGAAAAAATCGATTTTTATATGAAAAATGATGTTAATCTTAATGATTATCAAATATTGGTTCCAATGTATTCTGGTGAATGCGGAATAGATAAATTAAATATTTTGATTCAGGAGAAATATTCTAAAGAAAAAGAAAGTATTGAAATAA
>JBOGBM010000031.1:0-2648 GCA_051656205.1 Metamycoplasmataceae bacterium | reverse complement strand
CTCCATTTATCGGGATAAAATGTAAATCTTTAAATTTTTCATCGATTCTTTTAAAGAAAGTTAAAAGCGCATAATCAGTAATTCCTTCGACCAAGTAGTACTCACTATGTTTGTTATTATATAGAATTGAAGTCATATTCTGGAAGGTCATTGCTTCTTTAATACTTTTAAGACTGTCTTTTCCACTAGAATTCTCATCAACATTAATATAGAAATAATTGTTGATTTTACTATATTTACCGTCTTTATATACTATTCTTATTTCATCTAATCTATCAGGATCAATTAGAAATGGAGAATGTGTTGTTATCACAAAAGTGATTTTATTTCTTTTAGCAAATTCTCTTATAAATTCCATCCATTTTCTTTGACCTTGTACATGAAGATGAACCGCAGGTTCTTCAAGTAGAATTATATCTCCAGCTTTCAATTTATTATTTGAAAGAACAGTAAAAAAGAATGTAAAGAATCAACGAAATCCTAATGATTCTTTGTGTGTGTATAAAAATTTTTTGACACCTTCTTTATTCTTAACATAAAAATTAAGTGCATAATCAGTTGAAGAAATTGTAATGGAATTATTTTCTTTTGAAATTTTTCTAACAAATTCAACTCCATATTCTTCAGAGGAATCAAAATATAATTCATTGAATATTTTGAATCTTTCTGACATCTTATTATTTATTTCAATAATTAAATTATCAAATAATTGAATTTTATTTTCTTCTTTCAAAGAATTATTGTTATAAATCTCCTGGAATTTATTCAAAAGTGTAAAATCATTATTCATTAAGGTATAGAGAATTTTGTCATATCCTCATCCCCTAGAATTATATTTTTCTAAATTGAATAAATTTGAGATTGTTGAAAGTGTAAAAATAGCATTCGGAAATGTTTCTATTGATATTTTGTGATCATATTTAATGATATTTACTTCATTTTCTTTTTCATCAAACAATGAATTCATTACATTTCCCTTATTATTGTCATTTGTTATATCTTTTATTTTTTCATTAATCATATTAATAGAGAATACATCAAGAAGTCAATCGTTTTCTTTAATTATTTCTTCATCAAAAGCGTCATCTCTAATAGGATAATCATTTGAAATTGCATAAACGAACCTTCTACAAAGACTAATCATTTCATTTATTCAATTATGCATGTCCTCTAAGTCTAACGACAACTTGTCAGGTGAAGGTGTGTCCGAAGCTTGTTCTAACTTTTCAAGTATTTCTGCTTGTCAATTGTCATATTCATCATTAAGTTTTTTACTTAGTAAATGAATAGCAATAATTGTTATAGTGTATAGATTTATTTTACATTCATGTAAAATACTAGATATTGCTACTTCTTTTTTCCTTGTTCAATTATTTTTGTAAAATTGGTTTCTAACGATTTTATTTCAATTTTCATCTATAAATATTTCTGATTCTGATATTTTTTTAAACGAATATATGTCATTAGATATAATTATTTTTGTTTCATAATCCAATCTTTCATAAATGCTTTCAAATCAGTCAGGAACATAATTATTTATTCCTTCACTATAGTTTCGGTTATAAATGTCATTATCCGAAACATTAATAACCCCATTTCTAACCTTTATAGTTCCATTATAAGAATACTTATAAAATTCTAAAGCATTTAAGACATTTGATTTACCTGAATTGTTAGGTCCGATCAGAAGAACCACCCCTCCTTCCTTCTTATTATGATTTAATATTAAAGTGTTGCCTAACTGTTTTTTATTGTTTAATCTACCATTCTCTGAGTGCTGTTCATTAGTTGGTGTGAAAATATTTCTATAATTCTCAATTATTACTTTTCTGCTTTTTATTTCCATTTTATTTATTCTACCTTTTTTAATCAATATATTTTATTAGTTGTTTTTATTTAATCTATCAATACCTCCAAGATATTCTTGAAATTGTTAATTGTTTGCTTTGAAAAATAATCTTCTAATATTCCGGAAAGTGATAATAATCCTAAAGCTCGATTAGTGTTTGCACTATTTTTTTGATCTTTAGCTATAAATAAATTATTTTGAATAATTGAATCATCAACATTATTTAAATAATGATTAATATTTGAAAATTTAACAACCTCTAATCCTGTTTTATGTTTCTTATTTAATTCCTCAAAAAATAATCCGAAATCATCATTTTCTAATAAAACCTTAACATTAGTTCCATATAAATTTATTATTCTTTCTAACATATTAGTTAGTTTTTGTTTGTCAAAATTTCTTAATCCTAATTCATTAATGGGTATAAAATGTAAATCTTTATATTTGGGATCAAGACTTTTAAAATATGTAAAGATAGCATATTCTGTTATTCCTTCTACCAAATAAAATTGACTATTCTTGTTACTATAAAGAATCGAAGCTATATTTGGAAATGTCATAGATTGTTTAATGCTTTGTAAACTATCATGAACATTATTTTCATCATCACTATTAATTGCAAAGTAGTTATTTATTTTGCAATACTTACCTTCCTTATAAACTATCCTTATTTCATCCAATCTATCAGGATCAATTAGAAAGGGTGAATGTGTCGTTATGACAAAAGTTAACTTATTCCTTGATGCAAATTCTCTGATGAATTGCATTCATTTTATTTGACCTTGTACATGAAGATGAA
>JBOGBM010000030.1:0-4560 GCA_051656205.1 Metamycoplasmataceae bacterium | reverse complement strand
GCATCTAAATACTCAATAAATTTTTTAAATATTATTGCATTTTTATTATTTATATTTGAAATTTTAATTTCATCACCAGTCATTGATTTAACAACAATCATTTTTGATCTTGCTCTAGTAATAGCAACATTTAAACGATTAGAACCACCTTTTGCATTTAATGGTCCAAAATTATTTTTAAGAATTCCTTCTTCGTTTTTACCATATGAAATTGATAAGATAACCAAATCGCCTTCATTTCCTTGAACGTTTTCCAAATTAGTTATGGTTATGCTGTTATTTTCTATTTTTTCTTTTAATAATTCAGGAAATTTAGATGATTTTTCAATTAGTAAATTTTCAATCAATTGAGACTGTTTAGAGTTAAATGTAACAACAAGAATTTTTTCATATTCACTATGATGTTTAATTAATAAATCGATAACCATATCAGCCTCTTCTTTATTCATTTGATTTCATGTTCCTTTAACATCATGAACTTCAATTCCTTTTTCAATAATTCCACATTTAGTGGCTACTTCTAAATTATTGTTGTAAATGAATTTATTGGAAAATTCAATTAATTCCTTTGAATCAGAACGATAGTGATTTTTTAAATGGAATTCATTTCATCATGACACTTTTGCTCTCTCTAATAGTGATTCAACTGCATCAAAATCATCAAAATCAAATTCACCCTCTGTCCCCTTGGACATAAAAAATGACGATGGTTTTAATTGTTTGTCATCACCAGAAACAACCTTGACTTTACATCTATAAACTAATGGATATGATCTTTCAATTGACATCTGAGAAGCTTCATCAAATATTCCATAGTAGAATTCATCTACACGTAAAGGAATCATATCTGAAACATTATCTGGGCGGCATACTCAAACAGGGAACAGTTTTTTTAGTGATTCATAATATCTTTTTACAAATTGAGTTATAGATGGATATGTACCAGAGGAAGCAATACGTAATACATTGGCAATTTCATCCTTCTCATCCTTCGACAATTTAATCAAATAATTTCTTAATGAATTTACATATTTTTTAAAAATTAATTCCTCAACAATTGATGATGAACGAATGGCTTCTTTTCTTAATTGAGTAATAATATCTTGTAAATGAATTCCCTTTATTTCTAGAAACATCGGAATTTCTTTAACGATATCATTTCATAGTGAAATAGTTTTAAGTTTTGTAAATTGATCCTGAGTAATTGGAGCAGAAATCTGTTGCATTATTCCTCCAACGCTTGCTAAATCAAACATTGTAAAGTTTTCTAAATACAATGTTTTAATATACGGAAGCGAAAGTCATGATCATTCTTTAAGAATTAATTGATTATTAGAACTAAAGATTGATTTAACTTTATCTAGTTCTAACAGAAAGTCATTATCGAATGAAAAAAATTCTCTATATTCAACAAAATCTTCAACAAATTCCGATTCTAATATATCAATATTCTGAATAAATTCATTAAACATATCTACAATTTCATGCATATTCTTAGAAATAGCTTTCACTGATTTTAATGGTAATTCACAATTGTTGATATCATTAATAACTTTTTTGTTTGTAACAAATTCAGCAAAAATAATTTCTGCTTTGGAAGTATCATTTATAGATTCATTATATTCATTTAAGAATTTTTCAACTTTTCTCCCATTTTCACGTAAAAATAAAAGTCAATCATTTCTATTCATTTCTTTTTTATATTTTTCCTTAAAGTTTTCACATAAAATTGAATATCTAATTAATTGCTCTTTAGAAAATTCCGCGAGTTCCGCTTTTTTAGCAAGCAATCTTTTTTTAAAAGAAATGTAATCATGAATTCTTTCTAAAAAATCATATTTTTGTTTTTGAGTTTTTTCCATGAATTCTTGATATTCTTTAATATTTTCATATTTTGTTTTAAATTCAAAGAATTCTTCAAATAGAGATAATAATTTCTTTCCACCTAATAAGAAATATTCAACAAGCTTAATATTAGTTGATATTTTATGTTTAATTTTTTTGATTTGTTTCATTATCTCATTAGGAGTTAATTCTTCTTCTAGTTTAAATTTTTTAACGAATTTTTTATATTTTAAATATTCATCAAAAAAATCATCAATTTTTGAAATATTGTATTCAACTAGAAAATTATTAATAACTTGATAAATAGTCGTATTACCGAAACCTTCAATAAAAATATTGGACAATCATTCATTACTAATCTGTTCACCAATTTCATTTTTTAATTCTTGATATTTTGAATAATCTAAATTGAATATATTATCATTATAATCCTCAATAGATCAGTGTTTTTTAACTAATGTTACTAATTCTGAATATCAATCTTGATAGTTGTTAAAGAATATCATTTCATTTTTATCCATTTTTAATGGTTCAATTACAGCATTTCTTGTATAACGTGAAGGTTCGCGGTATCATTGTGTACCAAGTATTGTGTTAAGTGATGCAATCTTATTATAGAAATCACTTGCATTTCTATTATCGCAAAGATAAAGTGTGAATTGGGAAAGAGAATTAATCCGCGATGTTAAAACATCTAATGCTGCTCTCTTTTCTGACACCATTAAAACATTTCTTCCTTTAATTAAGGCATTGGAAATTATGTTAGCAATAACCTCTGATTTACCTGTGCCAGGTGGACCATAAATCAATGTTGATTGTTTTAGTGCCGAAGCAACAGCATATTTTTGAAAGATATTTAAAGGTCTATTAATTTCTAACATATCAGACTCTTTTACGACTTTATCTTCATAGTATTTACTTGGTTTAAAATTTCCATCTACTTGTGACTCAAAAGGATCTAAATTCTCTTCAATAATTTTTTCTAAATCTTGTTTAAGTGCAGAACCACCTGGTTCAAAGAAACCTAAAACTGTTGATGATTCAATATGTAATATAGAATATTTTTCCACTAATTCCTTACTATCCTCTTTCATGAAACTTTCTAAGGAATTCGGGGTATATGTAATGTCATATCCTGTCATTTCTCCAAATCTTTTAAGAGTCTCATCAAATGGTAGTGGCCTTAATAATTCATTAGAGTTCATATTGGTTTTATATTCCTTATTTAAGACAACACAAAGTTTTTCGTTAACAATTATTTCATCATCTATTCTTTTAAGAATTAATTTAGCACTTTCTTCAACTATTTCAACTTTTTGAATTATAATAGGGGCTTTAAGAGCAACATTATCTCCAAGTCTTCCTTTTAGGAATTGATAAGTAATATGTAAAGGTCATATTGCTGAATCGTTATAAAATTGTTTAGCAGTTTTATTGATTGCCAAAAAAATCTTTTTAGACGATTTCATCTCTGAAACAAAGTGACTAATTACTTTGGCTTTACTTGTTGAGAAATCAGCATTTAAATTTTTAAGCATTAATGTTGAAATAATGAATCCGTTACTTAAAATAATGTCAATAAATTTATTAACATCTTTTGCATTATTTAGTTCTTCTTCAAAATAAGCTACTCCTGAAGCGGCTGATATTTCTAATCTATCTATTTCTTTATTAATGAATGCTAAGAAAGCATCCTTTTTAACATATTTCAAAATGTCTATGTGTTTGTTAGTTAAAGTTGTCTTGATACAATAATCAACCGGGTTGATTGTAATAAGATTTAATAACTTGTGTTTAATTGCCTTTTTCATTTTTGCTCCTCTAATAATGTTGTTCTAAATATAATTCAATTTTAAGGTAATTTAATAAATTAATATTCATTTTCAAGCATTTGTAACACGTTTATATATTTTACTGACGATATTTTAAGAAATTATTGAACAATAAAAATAAAAACCATCCTAGTAGAACAAGGATGGTTTATCTTAAACGCCTAAGATTTTTTATTTTATTAACAAAAGGAAAGAATACTTAAGTATTTTTAAGACATTTTTACATCATATAGATTTCAAAACCCATTTAGATATCCTAAATAAGCTAATTGAATTATAACACTTTTAAAAATAATGTAAACATTTTATTTTCATATTTTTTAAATAGATTTTTAAGATTTAAAATTAATTTAAAAATAAGTTATAATTAATTTAATAAAATACGATTAAGAAGGAACACTAACATAATTATGTATCAATATAAAGCAGTATTAGCATCAAACAAAGAAGTTATAACAAAAGATCATACAATTGAAGATATTGAAAAATTTGTTGTTGGGTGAAGAAGAAGAAATGCTTCAAAAGCAAATGAAAATATTGAAATTATTCATGTTTTTAGAAGTAATAAATTATCTTGAAGATCTAAAGAAGAATTAGTAAAAATTATTTAATTTTTCAAATATTTATAGTTTTTACTATAGAATTGATTAATAATATTCAGAAACATAAGTGATTGAATTATTTGCTATTTAAAAGGTTAAAAGATGAAAAAAGTACTAATAATAAGTGGAAATAACCATCATTTCACCTCCGGCGCTGATATGTACACAAATAGAATTATTAATATTCTTAAAAAACAAAATTGCATGATAGATGAATATTCTTTTCAAGTCAATATGACTCAAAAAGATTTGGAGAAATCCGACGATATTAATATAATATC
>JBOGBM010000029.1:0-10789 GCA_051656205.1 Metamycoplasmataceae bacterium | reverse complement strand
TTTGATAATTTAAATATGAAAGCACTTGCAAATCTAAACAATTAGCTTCACCATGAACAGCAATGTTTATGGGTTTGTTTATTACCAAAATATTATCATCTTCAAAAATCTTTTCAAATACAATAGACTGTTTAAGCACAGAAGTATCTTTGTGACTATCATCTAAACCATATATTCAAATTCTATCATTTTCTTTAATTATGTAATCCTTGCTAGAAATACGGACATCATTAACTTTAATATCCTTCTTTCTAAAAAGTTTTTCTATTCTTGATATAGGGACATTATCCAGTACTTTTATCACATATTTGAAGCAAGTTCGGCCTTCATCATTTTTTGTAGCTTTCAATTTTATTAGATTCATTTATTCATCTCTTTGTGATGAATATAAATCAATTTCATCTTCATCATCCACATCTAGATCAATATTGTTGAATTCTGAAAGTCTTGGTAATTGATTTAAGGATCTTATTCTAAAATAATCATAAAATTTATCAGTGACTCCATAAAGGATAGGAGTTCCTGGAGATTTCGAAATTCCAACTTCCTCTATCAATCCTTTTAACAATAAAACACTAACTATATGATCGGAATTTTTACCTCTAATATCATTTATTGAAGATTTTGTAATTGGAGCTTTATACGCAATTATACCAACCGTTTCAATTGCCGAATCAGAAAGTTTTCTTTTTTGTTCTCCGGTAATCAATTCGGAAATAAATTCTTTAGCTTCTGGAACAGTAACTAATTTATAAATACCATTATATTCTTCGACCATAGTACCTCTATTTCCATTATTAAATTTCTCCATAAATTTTTTCATCATTTCTTTAGCGGTAGCAATAGTTTCTAAAACAAATACTTGCTTAATATCTTCGTTATTTATTCCTTGATCACCTTTTACATATAATAGTGATTCAATTACTTTCTCTCTTGATGTCATTAGTACATTTCTCCTTTATATATTTTTATTTCTTCAAATTGACCAACTTGTTTCAAAATCAATTCTTCTTTTCTCGACATATCTAGAATAGCTATTAAGGTAATTACAAAATGATTTATTGTTGGAACTGAGAATAACAATTCAAATGTTATATCTTTATTACCATTATTATCAATTAATTTTCTAATTTCCTTTTTTCTTTCTGATGGCGATAAGTTAAATGTCTCGAATTTAATTTTCCTTAACTTGTCTGCTTGAGTCCTTTCGAACATTTTTCTTAAAGTTGTAATTAATTTAATAGAAGTTCCATAACCATCTAATGCGGAGTCATCGATTTCTTTTATAAAATCGGTTGTATCAGATGCTTCCTTAATAAATATCTCACTACGTTTCTCTTCTTGCTCTCTAAGTTTGATTGAAAGATTTTTAAATTCTTCATATTCTGCAAGTAATCTTAAAAGTTTTAATTTATCTTCTTCAACTTCTAAGGCCGCTTCCTTATCTTCTAAAATTAATTTTGATTTAATATATATCAAGTCTGAAGCAATTACTAAATATTCACTTGCAATATCTATATTCTTCCTTGTAACTTCGGAGATTATTGCTAAATATTGTGTTGCCAAATCAACCAAATCCACTTCGAAAATACTAATATTTTTTTTCTTTACAAGAGTTAAAAGCAAATCTAAAGGACCATTAAAATTATCTAAAGAAAAATTACGATCTAATAAAGAATTTTCTGAAGATATTATTCTTTCTTGTTTTTTCATTTTTTATCCTTATTTTTAGATTCTTTTTTTTGTTTCTTTTTACTTTCTGCTTCTATGAATTTTTTTGTTTCCAATTCATCTTGCTCTCTTATCTTATTTTCTTGTTTTTCAATTTTTAATTTTTGTTTATTTTCTTTATCTACTTGTTTTTGTTTATTTTTATAATATTCAGCTTCTCTTTTTGCTGCCTTAATTCTAGAAGCTTCACTTATTTCTTCATGGGCATTTTGTGGTGGTGTAAAACTTGATTCCACAATTTTTTGCACTCTTTCAGCAAGTGCATTTGTCGATTGATTAATGAAAGAAGCGGCAGGAATTTTTTTATGGAAAATAATTTCAATTTCTAACGTTGAAGTTCTTTTTCAATTAAAACCACCTACTGAATTATTTATTGTAAAAGGAATGATAGGGATCAATTCTTTTTGAGCAATTTTGAAAGCTCCTGGTTTGAATTCGTCAATTGTTCCTGTTCTATTTCTAGTTCCTTCAGGAAATATAATTCCATATGTCTTTTGTGCTTTTACAAATTTCCCAAATTCTTTATAAGTTTCCAATGATTTTCTTAAATTATCTCTTTCTAAAAAAAATACATCAATCAATTCAAGTGGATATCTTGTAAGTTTATTGTATTTCAACTCTTCTTTAGCTAAGAATGTAGAAATTTTATTTTGTTCATCTTTTTCTGGTGTTGTTTTTTGTAAAGCTTTCATCATGATGAAAGCATCACAATAATCTTGATGATTACCTATTAATATTGCTGGACCACTATTTGATAGATTTTCAACACCAACAATTTTTAATTTAACTTTGAAATCATCAAGCATTTTTGAAGCATATTTCGATACCAAATCATTTCTTCATTGTAAAGAAAATCTTTCAGGATCATCTTTCATCTTTTTTAATATTCTTCCACATTTTCTAGAACGTTGATTCCATAAAGGTTTTTTTATTGCTGCTTTTCAATTAAAACTCATTTTCCACATCCTTATTTTTTATAGCAATTGCTATAATATATTCATTTTCTCTTGATGTGCTTATTTCAAAAGAATCAAAACAATATTTATTATTGATCTTTTGAACATTTACTTTACTAAAGTTTGAATATTTGTTATCACTTTTGAAAATAGCTTCTTTTATTGCTCATCTAGTTGCTAAGAACACATCTTTAGATTCGTCTTTCATTCAAGTGATGAATTCGTGATCTGAAAGTATTCTTTTTGCGAATTTTTCATCCTTATTTTTAAATCTTTCGATTGAGGTAATATCTATGCCGACCATATAGAATTTAATTATATCAATGAAATATTTGTTTTAAATTTAATTAAATAAATTATTTTGATGGCTTTTGCCAAATGGTGCCGCTTACAAGAATTGAACTTGTGACCCCTTCCTTACCATGGAAGTGCTCTGCCCCTGAGCTAAAACGGCATTTGCTAATGTTTGATTATTATTAAAATTATATTAGAAAATGTAATTAAAAGTATTATAATTATTAACTAAATTAGTAAATTGTTTGAATTATCAAACAAAGGTATTATAATATATTTAAAAACATAATTTAAAGTTAGATTGGAAATGTGTATGTCAAAATTTTTGAGAAGCAGAGAAAAACAATTGATTAGTAATTCTAATCCCCAAATAAACGGACAACAAATGAATGGCCCTAGACCAATGCAAGGACAGCAAATCAATGGACAAAGATCTTTGATGAACGGACAACAAATGAATGGCCCTAGACCAATGCAAGGACAGCCAATAAATGGACCAAGAATGATGAATGGTCCTAGGCCAATGAGACCTCTTATGCCGCAAATGAATAATCAACTTTCTATTAACAATAACCAAACTAATAGACCATCATTTAATAATAATTTTAATCCAATGATTCCAAACCTGCAAAACAACAATCAAAGACCACAAAATATCCTTCCTCAACAGGTTATTAATCCAAATCAAATGAATACTGGAATGTTAAATATGAACATGCATTCTATGAATAATTCTGGAATGTCTTTAATAAATAAACCCAATAACCAACCTATGTTTCAACAAAATATTCCAAATTTTAATCAAAATAACACAGGAATGTTAAATCTTAATACAGGTGAGTTCATACCTAATCCACCTCAAATACCTCAAAATAACACAGGAATGTTAAATCTTAATACAGGTGAGTTCATACCTAATCCACCTCAAGCACCCCAAATGACCACTGGAATGTTGAATGTAAACACCGGTGAGTTCATACCTAATCCACCTCAAGCACCCCAAATGCCTCGAAATAACACAGGAATGTTAAATCTTAATACAGGTGAGTTCATACCTAATCCACCTCAAGCACCCCAAATGACAACCGGAATCTTAAATCTTAACACAGGTGAATTCATACCTCAAGGACAACAAATGAATATGAATATGATGAATCAAAATTTAATTCAAAATAATAATCCTTTTTTTGATCCTTCTATGAACACATATGAATTCGATTTTAATAGAAATACTAATTTATTTAATACAAATAATTCATCAAGAAATCAAATGGAATTCAAATTATTAGAGCTACAAAAAATGCATGCAAGTGGTTTAATATCAGATGAAGAATTCCTAGTTAAAAAGAGAGATTTAGTAAATAAAGCACTAGATAATTTATAGTTATTAAAATTTTTATTATGGTAATATTAGTTTTATGAGTAAAAGAGATTATTATGAAATATTAGGTGTTTCAAAAAATGCTGATGCTAAAGAAATAAAAAAAGCTTATAGACAATTAGCGATGAAATATCATCCAGATAAAAATTCTTCTAAAGATGCAGAAGAAAAATTTAAAGAAATAAATGAAGCTCATGAATGTTTATCTGATCCTGATAGAAGGCAAAGATATGATAGATTTGGTCATGGAGAACACGCTTTTAACGAAGGTGCTTCAGGTGGTTTTTCACAAGCCGGTTTTGGTGATATTTTTAATGATATTTTTAATGCATTTAATCCATTTGGTGGAGAACACGCTAAACAAAAAAGAAATAGAAATGCAAAAATGAAGGGGTCAAACCTTCAAGCTAAGATTGAAATAACTTTTTTAGAATCTGTTTTGGGAAAAGAGTTCTCGGAAAAATTAACTAAATATGATACTTGTTCTAAATGTGAGGGATCAGGAGCTTTTTCTAAAGAGCATATTAAGACTTGTGAAACTTGTAAAGGTACGGGAGAACAAACAAGAAGAATTCAAACTCCTTTCGGGGCAATGGTTGAACAAATACCATGTAGAACATGTGGTGGTGCAGGAAAAATAATTACAAAAAAATGTAATGTTTGTCATGGTAATGGAATTTTAAAAACTGTTAGCACTCCAAATATCACAATACCCGGTGGAATTAGGGAAGGGCAAACACTATTAATTAAAGGATATGGTGGACCTGGTAAAAATGGTGGCGAATCAGGAGATTTAATTTTAGTTGTTTCAGTTAAAAATCACCCTTATTATAAAAGATCAGGTGATGATATTTTGTTAGATTTTCCGATTTCATTTGCTAGCATAATTAATGAAGAAAAATTAAAAATTCCAACACCTTATGGGATTGAAGAAATCTCTTTAAAAAATGATATTAAATCTGGAACGATTGTTAATATTAAAAAAAGAGGCTTTAAAAACCTTGAAACTGGTCAATTTGGTGATCTTAAATTGAACATTATGATTTATATTCCAAAATTAAAGGATAAAGATTGTAATGAAATATCTAGAATTCTAAAAGGTTATAAAAATAAATCTCATGATGAATGAGTTTCAAAAGTAAGAAAATAGTTATTAAATATGGAAAATCAAGAAACTAGAGTAAAAAAATGAATGAAATATAGAGAAGAAATATTAGAGAATCAAAATATTAGAGAATCACTAATTAATTCAAATAACGAATTCAAGGAACAATATAAAAAACTTTCAACAATATTTCATAATATTGATTTTTTAAATGCGAAGAATAACTTTCATTCTAGAATTGATTCAGTTGACGTAAAAACACAATTAAGAATAGATGAAATAAACAAAAATTTAGAAAATATAAATAATATAGAAAAAAGAAGTGCAAAAAAAGTTGAAGAAAAAAATTATACTTGCCACAAGTACGATAAATTTATCAAAAAATATTTTGCTGCTGAAGAAACTAATAGTGATGAATTTAGTGATATAAAAATCACGAAGATAGATTTGGGAAAATAAGTTATGAAAAAAATTAATATAGCTATTGATGGACCATCTGGTGTTGGCAAAAGCACCATTGCCAAAAGAATTGCAGAGGAATTACATTATCTTTTTATAAACACTGGTTTAATGTATAGAGCAATTTCATATTTTTGTTTAAAAAATAATATTAATACAAAAAATGAAAATGATGTTGTTAACAATTTAATAAATATAAATTTAGAATTGTTGCCAAAAGAACAAGCTATATTGAATAATAAAAATGTGACTTCTTTTCTAAGAAGCGATGATGTCTCTATTTCAGCATCTTTAGTTGCATCATATAAAGAAGTTAGAAAATTTTGTGTTTTGAAACAACAAAAATACACTAAAAGCAAAGGTGTTGTCATGGAAGGTCGAGATATTGGGAGTGTTGTTATGCCTGATGCTGAATTAAAAATATTTCTGACTGCTAGTTCGGAAGTTAGAATAAAAAGAAGAATAGATCAACTTGAAGAAAGTAATACAAAATATGATGCTGAAAGTGTAAGTAAGAACCTTAAAGAAAGAGATGAAACCGACTCCACTCGCGATATAGATCCTTTAGTTAAAATGCCTGACGCCATAGAAATAGACACTTCTAACATTAGTATTGATGATGTTAATAAAATTATTCTTAAACTTGTTCAAGAAAGAATCAATAATGAATAAAAATTTAGTTGCAATAATCGGAAGACCAAATGTTGGAAAAAGTACACTATATAATAAAATTATTGGCAAAAGAACATCGATAGTTTATGATGAACCAGGAGTTACAAGAGATAGGTTGTATCACAAAGTAAATTGGTTAGGGAAACACTTCACTATAATAGATACTGGAGGAATTAGTACTGAGAAAAAACCATTTCTTGAGGATATTAAAATTCAAGCACAAATTGCTATTGAGGAAGCTTTAGTTGTAATATTTGTTCTAGATGGAAGAATGGATATAACTAAGGAAGATTTCTACGTTATAGATATAATTAGAAAAAGTAAAAAAAAGATAATTGTAGCTGCTAATAAAATGGAAGGTAATAAGGAATTTGATTCTTCATTTTATACATTAGGGGTTGATAATATTTTGCCTATTTCAGCTTTGCATGGTGAAGGAGTTGGTGAATTACTAGAAACTGTTTTTAAAGAATTTGAAGACTCTAATGAAGAAGAATCAACTTCTTTTAAATTATCTATTATTGGAAAACCAAATGCAGGTAAAAGTAGTTTATTAAATAAATTGTTAAATGAAGAAAGAGCAATAGTTTCGGAAATTGCAGGAACAACAAGGGATTCAATAAATTCAAGATTAGCAATTGGTAAAGAAGAATTCGAAATTATTGATACTGCTGGAATTAATAGAAAATCTAAATTAATCGAATCAATTGATCATTATGCTTTAGGAAGAGCATTTAATTCTCTAGAGGAAAGTAATCTTTCACTTTTGGTAATTGATGCAACACATGAACTTTCACACTTTGATGCAAGAATTGCTGGTTATGCAATGGAAATGAAAAAACCAATAATTATTGTTATTAATAAATGAGATTTAATTAAAAAGACAACTAATACAATGGTAGAATTTGAAAAGAAGATAAGAAAAGAATTCAAATTCATGCCATGAGCTCCAATAGTTTTTATTTCATCATTAACTGGAAACAAAATAGATAAATTGCTTAAAGAAATTACGACAGTAAAAATTAATATTGAAAGACAAATTAAAACATCTATACTAAATGAAATAATAATGGAAATACAACAAATGCAACCTGCCCCTTCACTAAAAGGTAAGAGAGTTAATATTAATTATATCAAGCAAGTAAATGGACCAATACCCACATTTATATTGTTTGTCAACAACGTAGACTATCTTCATTTTACATATAAAAGATATATTGAAAATCAAATGAGAGAATATTTTGATTTTAAAGGGACGCCCATTTCCTTAGTTTTCAGAAATAAATCTTAAATGATGTTATAATATATAACAGTTAAAAATTTTAGAGGAGAACAATATGAATAAAAAAGAACTGGTTCAGGAATTGGCTAACATGACAGAATTATCACAAAAAGATGTGGAACTTACAATTAACTCGTTTGTTAATGTTGTTATTAATCAATTAAAAAAGGGTGATCAAATAACCATTGCTGGATTTGGTACATTTAAAAAGAATGAAAGAAAAGCTAGAACTGGTGTTAATCCTTCTACAGGTGCCAAGATTTCTATTGCTGCTAAAAGCGTTCCTAAATTTACACCTGCAAAAACATTCAAAGATTCTTTCTAGAATTTAAAAAACTATAAATATTTGACAAAATCTATAATTCCAGGATATATGATTTCAAGCGAAATAGCTTTATTTCTAAGGTATTCAAGAGTTATAGTTTTTTTTCTATAATTAATAAGTCCAATTTCTGCAAGAAAAACTTCATTTGTTTGTTTAAATAAAAATATATAAAATGCATTACCGTTATATTTTTTTATTTTCAATAGATAATCATGTTGATGCTCTTTGAAATTATTTTTAGGAATAACATTAGTATTAGATGATTTTGCTTCAAAAGCGATAAATGAACCCTTATAAATTCCATAGTAATCAACAGTACTTTTAGAAACAACAACACCATTTTTAACTCTTCTCATTTCATCAATAGCTGAAAATTTGATATCTAAGGTCTTTTTGTGGATCAGTGCAATGTTATTTTTATTATAATATTCTACTGTTTTGTTAATTATTGTTTCCAATAACATACCTCTATTATTACTACTCTTCATTATAAATAAATATCTATAAATATGTCTTTCGTCTCCTAAAAAACAATATTGATAAAAAAGATTATTTTAGTTAAGTGAATTATTTTGAAAGTTGTTATAATAGTGTTAGTAGTTTAGAGAGGCTACCCTAAAAAAACAAATATTGGAGAAAAAAATGAAAAATATAGCTATAAATGGTTTTGGAAGAATTGGAAGATTGGTTTTTAGACAAATCTTTGATTTGGGAATGGACAAAGAATTAAATATTGTCGCTATTAACGATTTAACAGATGCTAAAACATTGGCGCATTTGCTTAAATATGATAGTGCTCAAGGACGTTTTGATGGCAAAGTGGAAGCGAAAGATGGAAATTTAGTAGTAAATGGCAAAACAATTAAAATTTGTGCTGAGAGGGATCCTCTAAATTTACCATGAAAAGATTTAAAAATTGATGTTGTTGTTGAATCAACAGGTTTTTTTACATCTAAAGAAGGAGCTGAAAAACACATTAAAGCTGGTGCTAAAAAAGTTGCTATTTCTGCACCTGCAACGGGCGGAGTTAAAACTATTGTTTATGCAGTTAATGATGACACTTTGGATAAAAGCGACGTTATTATTTCCGGAGCTTCATGTACAACTAACAGTTTAGCTCCTGTTGCTCATGCAATTAATAGTGTATACAAAATTAAATCAGGTTTAATGACAACAATTCATGCATATACAGGTGATCAAAGATTAGTTGATGCCCCACATAGTGATTTAAGAAGAGCGAGAGCTGGTGGAGTAAATATTATTCCTACTTCAACAGGAGCAGCTGCAGCAATTGGTTTAGTATTACCTGAATTGTCAGGAAAACTAGACGGTATGGCATTTAGAGTTCCAGTTATTACTGGTTCAGTTGTTGATTTAACATTTGAACTTGAAAAAGATGGTGTTACAGTAGAACAAATTAACAAAGCAGTTGAAAAAATGGCAAGTCCTTCATTAGAATATGTTAAAGATCCAATTGTATCAACCGATGTTATTGGTTCAACAGCAGGAACATTATATGATGCCGCTTTAACAAAAGTTATTAAAGATAAAAATGGAAAACAATTGTTTAAAGTTATTACTTGATATGATAATGAAACTTCTTATGTTTCACAATTTGTTAGAACTTTAGGTAAATTCTCAAAATTATAATTTTAAAACAATAAATAATTAAAAACAAGAAGTCTAATTCTTGTTTTTTTTTATGAAATGATTAGATCAATATGAAAATCGTTAATTAGATTATTATTATGATCGATTAATGAATATTTAAAAGAAATATTATTTTCTTCAACTGAAATATCCTTAAGGTGAGAAATAATAATAATTGTCCCATGTTCTGTTACAAAATTATTTTTTATTTTCCTATCTTTTTCCAAATGGATAGTAGTTGGACCGGCATAAATTATTATTTTCTCATGATTATATTCAATTCTGTTTTGAATATTATTTGATGGCTCTAAGAATTCTAAAACATTCATATCGTTTTCTATTGTTCTCTCTAAATTAGAGGTAAATTTTATTTCCTGTTTGTCATCTTCTTGTCCATACATTGATCTAAAGGTTATTGTCATTATTTTAGTCTCGCTTCAATTTTAGATTTACCGAACAAATATATGGCTTTTGCAAGTTCAGGACCATGCTCAAGACCGGTTGCTATTTTTCTAATTGACATAAATAAATTTTTACCATTTTGTCCACTTATTTTTTTTGTATTATTTATTGCTAATTGAATATTTTCAATGTTGAATTCTCTCGATAATATCTCATTAGAAAAAATTTTAGTAACTTCATTTTTTTCATAATCTCCAGTAATTTCATCAACTTCATATATTAAAATATTATTTTGTAATTCCTTAATATTAATAGCATTCTCCTTGTAAATGCTTAAAAATAACTCTTGTCAATTTCTATCTTGATTTTTCTTGAAAACCAGTTTTTTTAAAATTTCTTCATCCTTTTCTCTTTTTAAATAAATTTTTGAAAACCAATTCATTTTTTGTATATCGAATTTAGACGGTGATTTTGATAATCTTCTATAATCAAATTTTTCAATTAACTCACTTTGAGACATAACTTCTTGAGC
>JBOGBM010000028.1:0-8498 GCA_051656205.1 Metamycoplasmataceae bacterium | reverse complement strand
AGAATAGATACTTCAATAAATATGGTTGATAAAATGTTCGAAAATGAAGAACCTAAATATGGAGTAAATGTTGAGCAAGTTAAGAGACTAAGAAGAGCTCTAGATGAGAATGACGGTAAACATGTTAAGATAATTGTTTCATCAGGATTTACTCCTGAAAAAATTGAGGAATTCGAAAATAATAACGCTCCAGTTGATTCTTATGGTGTTGGTGAATATATTTTAAAAATTAATATCGGTTTTAGTTGTGATGCAGTTTTAATCGATAATAAAGAAGTCGCTAAAGTTGGTCGTGGATATCGTGAAAATAAAAAACTTAAGTTATATAAAGGTTAAACCAATGTATTACCACTCGCTTCGAAAATTTCTGTTTTCTTTTCTGGTTCAACATCTTTATTAAGAACACCAATAAATTTAGTAACTTTATCAACCTTACCAACAATGGTGATAACAGAATTATGATTCAATTTAACTAATCCATTTGGAAGCATACTAGTTGCGTTTTCTTTAACAAGAACAATAGTAATTCCTTTTTTATTTAAGGAAAGATCTTTCAAGGGGATACCAACATATTTTTCGTTTCTAACAGCTGTAGAACCTATAACGAAACCATCTCCAATTTCCTTAAGAGATAATGAGAAATTAATAAAATTAGCATTGGTTGCAATCAAGGCGGTTCTAGTTCCAGATTCTTCTTCAGGTCTAATAATAACATTAACACCAATTTGTTTTAGAACGCGAGCATGCCTATGAGTTTTAGCTCTTGCAATGATATGTTTAATTTTTAGTTCAAGTAAAGCTGCAATTATTTCTATATTGTCACCTACGCCGACAACAACAGTATCAATATTCGAAATTCCAATTGATTTAAGAGCATTCATATCAGCGGCATCTAATATAATAGAACTAACATTTTTATCTCTAAATTGTGTTAATTTTTGTTCATCTTTATCAATCGCAAGAATGTTTTGTTCCAAATCAATTAATTTAGAAGCGACAGCACTTCCAAAACGCCCCATTCCTATAACGCATATATCTTTTCTTGCCATGTAAAACCTCACATATACTTTTAAACAATTTTACATTATTTTATTAGTATAATACTTAAATATGAAAAATAAAGATAAAAATAATGAAAATAATAATACTATTAAACATTATCTAAAAAAAATAAAATTATTCTTTTTCAATTTATCAAATATTAAAATTATTTTTATTACTTATTTCTTAGTGACGTTTTTAAGTTCTTTATTGCTTTTGAGTCCTTATTCTCATGCGGAAGGAGCCAATGTTCCCTATATTGATGCATTATTTACAGCAGCTAGTGCTTTTAGTGATACAGGATTAGTTACTGTTGTAACTTCTGAAACGTGATCGATGTTCGGACAAGCTGTAATTGCCATTTTAATTTTTTTAGGTGGAATTGGAATTTTTGCCATGAAAGTTTATATCTTTAATTTTATTTTTAATCGGAAACTTAATTTAATAACGAGTAATATTTTAGGCAGAGAACGTTCAGCCAAAGATGCCAATCTCTCCATGAAAACAATTGTTGTTTCGGTGAGTTTAATTTTAATTTTAATCACCATTTCATCTTTTATACTATCGTTCATATTTTATTTCGAAACTCCCACTATTGAACCGGCAGCTAATAATAATCCAGTAGGAAATATTGGTTTATCAATTAGATTTGCAATCTTCCATTCAATAAGTGCTATAAATAATGCTGGTTTTGATATTATTGGTCCAAGTTCACTTCAACCATATTATTCAACATATTTTTTACAAGTAATGTTCATAATATTATTTGTAATTGGTGGAATTGGTTATCCGGTTATTTATGATTCATATTCATGAGTAAATCATAAAATAAGAAAACTACCAGGAAAATCAAAATTTTCATTATTTTCTAAAGTAAGTTGTATTTCTTATTTTGTTGTTTCGATAGTTGGGTTGATATTTGCTTTTTCTTTTGAGGCATCTGCAGTTAGAGCTCTTAATGATTCTAAGGAAACATTATGGCAAGGCGAAGGCGATACAGGATCAAAAGTAATGGCGATTTTTTTTAACACATTTTCGACCCGTAATGCTGGATTTGCAACAGTAGATTTTCAAAGATTTTCACAACCAACAATTATTTTATATTCAATAATGATGTTTATTGGTTCAGCACCTTCATCAACTGCAGGTGGAATTAGAACAACAACAATTGCATTGATTTTCTTAACAATTTGATCTAAGATTAGAGGAGTACCTAGCGTCAGAATCTTTAATAGAAAAATTCCAAAAGAAACTGTGGATACAGCAGGGGTGGTGTTTTCCATATCGATCATTATAGTTTTCTTTGTCACCTTTATATCCGTTTCATCTATTCATGGAAATTCATCAAATGAATTCGGTTTTATTGATGTATTATTTGAGGTTTCATCGGCCTTTGGTACAACAGGACTTTCAACAGGACTCACTCCTAATTTAAATGTTATATCTAAGCTCTTTATTATTTTAATAATGTTTATTGGTCAGCTTGGTATTTCAACAACAATTCTGGTTTGAAAAAGTCATAAAAATAGACAATTCAAATTTTCATATATTGAGGAAGATATTGCTATTGGTTAATTTTATTTATAGAGAAAAATCAGGGATCAAGCATGATACTTGTTAAAAATAGATCAATCTTTTTCTCATTAGTGTTTTCTGCCTTGATGCTGTCTTTATCATTAATTAGTGCAACTATTTCCAATATTACTATTTTCATTTTAGGTTCATCATTTTTAAGATTAGATTTTGGAATAGCATTTATTACAATGGGGTTTCTTGTATGCGGTTGAAAATATGGACTCATTATTTTATTCAGTAATTTTTTACTTCACCCCCTTTTACCTGGAGCTAACATTGGTCTAATTGATTTATTTTTTATCGGTAAAACTATTTTTGTTATAACTTGTTTATTTTTCATTATTTTTATTGCAATTGGTAATAAATTATTTAAAAATCAGAATTATATTTTGTCTCTAGTTTTTGCAATGTTTGTAACTACAGTTCTTATCACTGCTTTAAATGGAATTATATTCACTCCCATATTTTTAAATATTATTTCAAATAATAGTTTTTCTTTAGATTTTATTGAATTAATGAAACAATATGAATATAGTTCGTTATCAATAATCTTTCTTGTTCCTAATTATTGAGGCGGAATAATATTAGTTTATGGGCTATTTAATATCTTTTCATTAGGAATTAATTCTATAATTTTATATAGTTTAAACAAAATAATCCATTAAATATAGAGGTATATTTTAGAAAAACTAACTAAATTATCATAATTTATCATTAAATATAATATTTCATTTTTTTTGTTTATAATTGTTTATATTAATTAATTGCTCATAATATTATGTAAGCTAATTAAGTAAATGATAAAAAGGAGAATTTATGAATTTACCATTTATACCATCAAGAGAAATAGTTGGTTTTGAAACAACACCTATGACTTTAGAAGTAGGTCGTAAAAAGTCAATAAACTCTGTTAATATGTCAAAACTTTTATTTGGTAACAAAATAGTTATTGTTTCTCAAAAGGATATTGAATTAGCAAATATTAAAGAAAAATCGGATCTTTACGAATATGGAACACAATGTATTATCACAAGTGCTGAACCTTTACCAGGCGGACATTTAAAATTAAATTTAATTTGTGAAAAGAGAGTGAAAGTTATTGATATTAATGCTTCGGCGGTTAATGAGGAAGGATTACAATTTTTTACTGGTGAATTTGAATACGATCAAATAGATGAAAATGTTTCTGAAAAAGAATTGGAAATTTATATTGATAAAATTGACACAGTAATTTCTTCTATTTCAAAAGGAGAAACACTATTTCCTTCAAAAAATATTTCCATTTTAAAAAATTCAATGGGTCAAAGAAACTTCATTAATAGTATTGCTTCAGTTATAGAGTTCACCTTTGAAGATAAGTATAAAATTTTCTCTGCTAAAAATATTGTAGAACAATACAAATACTTCTTGTCATCACTAATAAATTATAAAAATATGTTAGAACTTGACGTTGATCTTGATAAAGATATTAAAAAGAATTTAGATAGTCAACAAAGAGAATTTTTATTACGTGAGAGAATGAAAGTAATTAGAAATAAATTGGGCGACGAGGATGAAACTGAAGATAAAGTTGATAATATTTTAAATTCTGATGAGACTAAAAAAATATATCCTGAAGAAGTTCTTTTTGCAATTAAAAAAGAGAAATCTAGATTGAAAAATATGATGGCTTCTTCTCCTGAAGCTAATATTAGTAGAACTTATATTGATTTATTAACTTCTCTTCCTTGAAAGAAAACAAATATAGAATCAATCGATATTAAAAAAGCAAAAAGGATTCTTGAGGAACATCATTTCGGTTTAAAAGATGTTAAGGAAAGAATTATTGAATTTCTTGCTGTTATTATAAATAATAAGGCTCAAAATCCGGTATCAAAAAAAGCTTATAAATTGACTACCGAAAGTAACACAGAAATTTCTGAAGATATCTTTAGAAAAGTAAATGGATATAATAAACCAACCGAGCAAAATTCAGCTCCTATTATTACTTTACTTGGCCCTCCAGGAACAGGAAAAACCTCTTTGGCTCAAGCTATTGCTGAATCACTAGATAGAAAATTTATTAAGATTTCACTAGGAGGAATCAAAGATGAATCTGAAATAAGAGGCCACAGAAGAACTTACGTTGGTGCAATGCCTGGAAAAATAATCCAAGCAATTAAAAAATGTGGTGTTTCTAATCCTGTTATTTTATTGGATGAAATTGATAAAATGTCATCTGATTATAAAGGAGATCCATCTTCGGCCATGCTTGAAGTTTTAGATCCAGAACAAAATGCAAATTTTCAAGATCACTATTTAGAAATTGAATATGATCTTTCGAAAGTTATGTTTATAGCGACTGCAAATTACTACGAAAATATTCCTGCAGCTCTTATTGATAGAGTTGAAATAATTGAATTAAATTCTTATACAATAATAGAAAAAGTTAATATTGCTAGAAAATACTTAATCGAGAAAGTTATTAAACAAAACGCTTTAAAACCTGAACAATTCCAAATTACAGATACTCAATTGGAATATATAATTAAACATTACACAATGGAAGCTGGAGTTAGGAATTTACAAAGAGTTCTTGATAAACTTGCAAGAAAGATTGCTTTAGGAATTGTTGAAGGCAAAATTAAAGACTCATTTGTTATTGAAGATAAAACCATCACTAAGTTTTTAGGCGTAATTAAATTTACAGATGAAGATATGGATAAGGAAGAACAAATTGGATCGGTAAATGGATTAGCATATACAGCTTATGGTGGATCAACTTTACCAATTGAAGTTACTACTTTTCCAGGTAAAGGAGAATTAAAATTGACTGGGCAACTTAAAGATGTTATGCAAGAATCGGCACAAATAGCACTTGCTTATATAAGATCTAATGCAAAAGATTTTAATATTGATTTTGATTTTGATGAAAATACGATTCATATTCATGTACCTGAAGGAGCTGTTCCTAAGGATGGGCCATCTGCTGGTATAACTTTTACGACATCAATTATTTCGGCACTTTCTCATAAACCAGTTTCTCACTTAATTGGTATGACCGGAGAAATTACTTTGAGAGGAAAAATACTTGCTATTGGTGGATTGAAAGAAAAATCATTAGCAGCTTTAAGACAAGGTATTAAACAAATATTTATCCCTAAAGATAATAAAAGGAATTTAGTGGATATTCCTAAGGAAGTTACTTCGGAAATTAAATTTATTCCTGTTTCCCACTATAAAGAAATATACAATGTTATTTTCAAGGATACTAAATCTCAACAAATAATTAGTAATTTAAGTTCTAAAAAACAAAAAGAATCAAGTAGTTCTAAGTGTGTTATTTAGTATTTAAATAAGGCATGATATTTTTAAAATATAAAAAACCGGAAATAATACTTAACAATCCAGCAATTATTAATGGAATATTTAAAAGTAAGATTTCTAGTCATTCTTTATTTTGTATTGCAGGAGTTATAAAAAACAATATAGTTATTGCTATTGATTGCACAACTGTTTTTAATTTTCCATAAATAGATGCTTCAATTTTAAGTCTTTTAATGGCAGCCAAATTACGAGATCCATCTACTAGAATATCTCTCAAAATAAATATTAAAACCAATCAAACAAATGTGTAATTAAATAAAAGTAAAAAGATCATTGAACTAGTAGTGATAACTTTATCTGCAATAGGATCAAATAATTTACCAAAAGAGGTTACCTGATTATTTTTTCTAGCTAAATATCCATCTAGTCAATCGGTAAGCATGGCAACAACAAAAACAATTCCAGATAAATACAATCAAGTAACCTCTGAACTATAATATGTTAAAGTTGCATATTCATTTTTCCCTTGAATCAAAAAAATAGACATAAATGTAATAAAAGGAATTATTAAAATGATTCTTAAAATTGTTAATTTATTTGGTAGATTCATTTACCTCCATAGTATTAGCTATTTGCTCATCAGGAGCGTCATTTTTTGTTACATTTCTTGCGTTCTTATTGAATTTTTCATTAACTTTTTCTAAAATCTCTGTTTTCATTTGTGAATATTGCCCTGTCTCTTTCAATTCATTTTCAAGATTTTTAAAATATTCTAACTCTTTAGCACATTTTTTATTTCAATGATTGGACTTTTGATCAATCAAGCTTTTCAAATTATCAGCAAATTGTGGATCATAATCCTCTGCTAAATATATTTTTTTGAAAAGATTTGATTTATATATATCTTTTAATAGATCTTTAGAAATAGTGTTAATCTCTTTCATTGTTAATTCACCAATCGATGGAATGAATTTTTCGACTTTTTCATGATTAACTTCAACAATAGTGTTTATTCTTAATGAAATTTCTTTAGATGTTTTTTCTGTTATATTTTTTAATTCAATTTTTTTATAAATGATGATTTTGTTTTTCTTTTTATCGCGATAGTAACTAAAACCTAGGAAGAAAATCATTACACCAACTAATAAACCCATAACAAGTCACATTACTCAACCTGTATTCATAAATTCTCCTTTTCTAGATAGCATTTCTAATAATAGAATTATATAAGAAAATCAATTTTAATAATACCTAATTATTTTATTAGTATTATTAATCAAATTATTTTAAAAAAAATTTGATAAATTTTCTAATTTTAAATAAAGTTATATAATAAATATGCATTGGTTAATTGCTGCAGTGATGTAGAGGAAAGTCCGCGCTAGCACCATCTGCGATGATGGTAGTGTTCATGTTAGATCTAATAAATCTAAGCCTAGACGACAAGTGCCACAGAGACGAGCTTATTAAATTAAGGTGAAACGCGGTAAACTCCATGAGCTAGAAACCCAAATTTTGGTAGGGGAATTTGCACGAGAGAAATGAATCAAATGCAAAAGGTTTATACCTAGATAAATAATTAACAATCCATTTGGAGAACAGAACGCGGCTTATAGATGCAACCATGCTTTCCGCATGGTTTTTTTATTGGAGACAAAATATTTTAACATTATTTTCAATAAATTTATGTTATTAATTTTTTACTTTAATAATTATTCTTATTTAAAATTTCTAGGTTATAATGAAGTTGTCAATTAATTTAGATGACAATAAGGAGATATTTATGGAAGATAAAAAATGCTGTAATGGATCATGCAAAACTGAAGGAAAAAGTTGCTCAGTAAAATCAGGAGCAACAACTACATGCCCTGCTTGTGGTAAATCTTGTTGTTAAGATAAGTCCATTTATCATAAGAATTAATAAACTGAATATAAATAAGGATATCCTTTGTGATATCCTTTTTATTTATTTTTATAAAACAAAATAATTTGCAACATGACTCTCTTAATTCTACTTGAAGTGTATCTTTTCGAATTTACTTTATTAACAAAGTCATCATAGGTAGGTTCGTTAATATGTTTATAGAATAAATTCTCCATTCCTTCTGAAACTAAATCAATTTTTGCTATTTCTTCTAAAGGTTTGTTTTTGATAATAATTTGAAAATCTGGATATTCGTCTTCAATTCTTTTAGGTTTATTGCTAATTATCATTGGTGAAAATTTTGATATATCTTGATTAGCAAAAATCATTTTTCGTAGTTTTGTAGCAGAAGCGAGATTGCCAACTGTTTCCTCTGAATGAAATCCAACTTCTCTTTTGATTGAAATTGCTTGAATGTTATAGTTGTTGTTGACAATTGCTTTTACATATTCAAGACCTAAAATATCATTGGGCATTATAAATGAATTACCACATATATTTTCCAAAGCCATTGCAGAAGCTTTTGGAAATGAATTACCACCTTTTAGATTTAATTTTAGGCTAGAATTATAGACATCTTGGTTATTTTTTATAGTATTGGCAATTTCATAGAATAAATTGATATTATCAGTTTCTGAACCAAAAACTATTT
>JBOGBM010000027.1:0-11241 GCA_051656205.1 Metamycoplasmataceae bacterium | reverse complement strand
CAATGCGAATTTCAAAAGCATCAAAAATATCTTGAAGTTTATACTTATTAATATTTTCGTGAAGTTTTTCAATTTTAATTTTCTCATTATTTGTTATATATTGCAAGATAGAAACACTTGGAAGAAAGGCTTTATTGCTGCCATAATAAATATTATTTCTAATGCTATAAACATTGAATGATTTATGATTAATATCATCAATTTTATAGATACCTATATCAAATAAATAAGTTGCAACAATCTTTAAAAAAGTAGATTTACCACATCCATTTTTACCAATTATTTGGATATTTTTTGATATTTCTAATTTATCTATCTCGAATAATTTATTACCTAATTCATAAGAAAATGATACCCCCTCAAAATTAAGTTTTTTTATTGTTTTGTTTACAAGTCCATCAGAATTTTTTTCCTCATCGAAATTTAATACAAAATTCAATAATTCAATATCCTGTTTGACAATGGGAATATTTAATATTAAAGTTAAAAAGCTGTCTAAAGGATTAATAAAAAAGGTGAATAGTGAAATAAACAAAATCATGTCACCAATACTTAGTTTAGTATTAAAGATTTCTTGCGTTGAAATATAGACTATTGCAAAAGGAATAAGCATTTTTATGAATTCAATCAACATTTTGTGGAATGTAGTCAAATTGAACATTTTAAAATTAGTTTTAAAACTCTTCTTTAGTGATTCATCAACATTTTTTTGAATAATATTCTTATAATATGATTGTTTCATTTCAAGTTGAGAAAAAATTAGATCAATTGTTTTTGTTGATAAATCTAAATTTGAGCTTAGAATTTTTGTATTCTTATTACTAATATTTTTTTGGAAAAAGAATGAAATCATAATCATTAAAATCGAAAGAATTGCAACTACCACAAAAACCTTTGGTGATATTCAAATTAGTATTGTTGTTGAAAATAAAAATGTAATAATTTCACTTGATATTGTGAAAAGATAATTAGCTTTAAATGAAGAAATGTTCTGGATTGTTCCAACTCTTCTTAAGTGATCACTTTTAGAAATTTTTTCTAATTTAGAAATATTACAAAAATATAATTTATTAAAATATAAGTTAGCATATAGGTAATTTATCTTATTTTCTATTTTTCTTACAATTATAGATTTAAAAAATCCGGTTGTTAATTTAATAAATCCTATAAAAATAAATGTCAGCGTTACGTAAGTTAATCCCTCTAACATCGCTCCTGGAATAATAGTATCTAAAACTATCTTGAAATAAAAAGTAGATATGAAGGTCAATGCCAAAGTTATCAAATTCAAAAAAATTATAAATATTGTTGTTTTAAAATTTGTGTAAAATAATTTTTCAATTTCTACTTCATTTTTTGATTGATAGGAAGTTTTCGAAACTACTATTAAAATGTTTTGGAAGATTTCACCAAATCTAGAAAAAGTTAGAATTCTTTTGCCAAATACTGGATCGTAATAATAAATTCTATTATTTTTAATTTTCGTTATTATTACATAATGATTTACACCGTCTTGGTTTATTATAGTGACAATAGGATCTGTTATGTCTAGATTTATAAGAGATTCGAAATCTCCCTCAAAGCTTTCTAATAATAATCCATAATTATTGGCAAGATTGGAAATTTCTAAAATGTTTAATCCAGCAAGTCCATAATTAACTTTTTCTTTTAGATTATTAATTGATACTCAATTATCATAATAATAATTATGCAATGATTGAATAACAACCAAACCACAATCCAAAGAATCCTTTTGTAATTTCATTTCCATATAAATATATGTCCTAAATATTTGAAAATTCCCTAAAAAGGATAATTTAATAATATTTTGAAGATTTTAAAAAATAAAAACTAACAAATTATTTGTTAGTTTTCTCTATGGTCATTTCTTTAATGATTTGGAGCGAGTGAAGGGAATCGAACCCTCATAGTCAGCTTGGAAGGCTGAAGTTCTGCCATTAAACTACACTCGCATTAATATATAAATTATATATTAAAATTTGTATTTTTTCAAAATTCCTTTAACTTGTTCTTCATTATCAGCAATAATGACTTCATCAACCATTTTTTTTGCTTCTTTTGTATCAATTCTGCTAATTAATTCACGTGCTTTTAAAATTGAAGATGCTGACATTGAAAATTCATCAAGACCCATCCCTACCAGTAATGGAATAGCATCCATATCTCCGGCCATTTCACCACACATTCCTGCTCATTTACCAGCTTTATGAGCACCTTCTATTGTCATTTTAATTAATTTTATGATAGATGGATTAAGTGGTTGATATAAGTAAGCAACATTTTCGTTCATTCTATCTGAAGCCATTGAATATTGCATTAAATCATTTGTACCAATTGAAACAAAGTCAGCATATTTACAAAATACTTCTGTATGAACTGCTGCTGCAGGAACTTCAACCATCATACCAACTTCAATTTCCTTAGAAACATTAGGATAATCTTTTAAAACATCTTTATATACTTTGTCATAAATTGCTCGCGCTTGTCTAAATTCATCAATTGTTGAAATCATAGGAAACATTATTGCTAGTTTACCAAATTCTGAAGCACGTATAAGAGCTCTTAACTGAGTAACAAAGATATCTTGTTTATCCAAACATAATCTAATTGCCCTATAACCTAGAAAGGGGTTCATTTCTTCTGGAAAGGTGAAATATTTAAGAGTTTTATCACCACCAATATCAAGAGTTCTGATGATTACTCTCTTATCCTTCATTTTCTTTAAAACGTCTGAATATGATTTATATTGCTCTTCTTCTGTTGGTCAATTTTCACTATCCATATATAGAAATTCACTTCTAAATAGACCAATACCATCACCACCATTTGTCAAAACACCATCTGCATCTTCAGGTGAACCGATATTACCTGCTATTTCAACACGCTTCCCTTCTTTAGTCACTGATTTTTTATTCTTAAAAGCTTGTAATCTTGTTTTTTCAGCTTCGGATTTTTTTTGTTTTTCAAGTAATTTTTTTAATGATTCTGGATCTGGATTAATAAATACTTCACCTGAATCACCATCAATTGCTAAAATATCACCATCTTTAACATCATCAGTTATTGTTTTTAATCCAAGAACAGCTGGAATTTCTAAACTTCTTGCCATAATGGCTGAATGTGATGTTCTTCCACCAATGTCTGTTGCAAATCCTTTAGCAAACTTCTTATTAAGTTGTGAAGTTTCCGAAGGTGTTAGATCAAAAGCAACGATAATTACCTCTTCATTAATAGAGGTTAAATCAGGAGTTTTGATCCCTAAAACATTATGAATTATTCTTGTATAAACATCTTTAATATCTGCGGCTCTTTCTTTCATATAAGCATCATCCATATTCTCAAACATTTCAATGTATTTTTTTGAAACTAAATCCAATGCATAAGAAGCATTGCATTTTTCAGATTTAATTAGAGAAAGAATTTCCTCCTTCAGGGCTGGGTCTGTGGCAACCTGAATATGAGCATCAAAAACAGCTGCTTCATGTTCTCCTAAATTTTTAACTGCAATGTCTTTAATCTTTTCTATTTCTTTAATAGATGAATTTATTGAGGATTCAACTATTTGAATTTCTTTTTCAGGGTCTGCGCTTTCTTTTTTAATATTAAGCTCAATATGTTTTAATTCAAAAACTTTACCAATAGCTATTCCTTGAGATGCACTAATTCCTTTTAGTCTTTTCATCTTATTCATATAGTTCCCCTTAATAATATTAGAAATGATGATTTAAATCATCATTTTTATAAATTATAAATTAAAAGTAAATAAAAATAACTTTTTAAATTAGGTTATTTTTTTTCATTTCTTCTTGGATAGCATTGATAGCTTCTTTTTCATCCGAACCAGTGGCTTCGATAGTAATTTCTTCTCCAGCTTTCACACCTAGTGCCATTATATTCATGATAGATTTTAAGTTTCCTGATTTTCCATTTGCATGTATTTTGATATCTGATTCAAATTTTGAAGCAACTGTAACAGTTATTGATGCGGGTCTTGCATGTAAACCAACTGGATCTATAATTGTAGCTGTAAATGATGTCATATTATTCCTTTTTTAAATATCTTGTATTAATTTATAAAATTATTATACCATAACAAAATAAATATTTAATTATCATGACAAATTAATAATTAGAAAAATATATTTAATAATTTGTATCAAAAATTTTTATATATAATTGTTTTTATGATTAATAAGAAAATGAAAATTATTGCTGCTTCAACTTTAACAGGTTCTGTATTGGTTGGTGTTGGTTTAGGACTTAGTATGAGTTATGTAAAATCATTAGAAACAAATCTAACTACAAAATTCAAAAATTCAATAACTATTTCCAATTTTATAAATAATATTGGAAATAGAGATTTTATTACAACCGCTGATTTTGATAGATCAATTAAACTTATGGATGGTGAAACAGAAATTACTGATTATTCAAACATGACCATCAATGAAGCATATATAAATAATTATTTTAAATTTGAAGTTCCAAGTAAAGTCAAGTTCTATGCGGATAAAGAAGGAATAGAAGTATATATAAAAAATTATAACGAAAATACAAATGATCAAAATTTTGATATTTATCCAAGTAATTACAATTCTTCTTCTGTTGAATTTAAAATATGATTTGGGAAGGGTGAAGGTAAAGATAGAGTAGAAGATTATATTATTATTTATGGCGCTGGACTAAATGGTTTTAAGAAAACTCAAGAAGAATTAGATGTTAGAAGTGTTGTAAATCTCTTTCAGAATTCAATTTCATTAAAGAAAGAGTTTTACAATAATTTCCCAAGCAATAAAACCATCAAGGATGGTGTTTTTGCAAAATCTATTGAACCTTCTGATATCGTTTCAAATTTGACTCGCGAAGAGTTAAAAGGTGTTAATTGAAATGTAACTAGTGTTGAACAAGACAGGAAAATACCATCTAAATTAAACGTAAATATTGACTTTTATAAAGGAAGGCAAAATGAAAATTTCTTTAGCCAAACATTTATAAATTTTGAAATTAATGGATTCCCAATCGAAATGGGTGTCGATGATTATGAATCAAAAGTTAATAATTTTATTAAAGATGAAAAAAATAAAGCAGTAGGTGAAGCATTTAAGTATGAAAGACCCGAAGAACAACCAGAAGGAACAGTAGGGACAGTTCTTGAAAATTATCGTAATAATGCTTTTTCATTTGATTTACCATTTTCGTTTCAAAGTGCAGCTTCTAATGCAGGTGTTGAGTATATATTCAAGCCCTGAAGTGAAGATAGTGATGAATATTCAGCGTTTCCAGATGAAGAAGATTCTGAAATTCCAAAATTTAAAATATTTGTAAGATCTGGATCAGAGACTCCATTTGAGTATGAAGAGTTTTTCACAATAAGAGGAGAGGGTCAAGTTATAAATATACCCTTCGATAAAACCGAGAATAATGATATTATTGATGAATTTAAAGAACTAACTACTGAAGGATCAGAAAACCCTTTTACAAATGAAACTATTGTTCTAAGATTAATTAATGAATTTGCGGCTTTTAATGACAGAAGTAATATAACATCTAATATCATCGCCGGAGTAAATGATCCTTTAAATAATATAGAGCTATCCCTAGATACTAGTAAGTGACCACCCACTATTATAATTCCTCCTGGCTTAATAATTAGTGCTACAGAAGTAGAAAGTATTCTAAATCAGTTAAGAATTAAAGTTGAAATTTCACTTGGGAAAGAATTTGAGGATAAAAGTTCTTTTTCGCTTTATATTAGTTATCCAGGCTTTAAAACTGAGCAACAATACAATAAAAGTTTAATTGAAAGATTTATAACAGAAATAAATAATAATGTAAACCTTGTAACCATAAATACAAAAAGACCAATCACTCTTGCTAATACTAATGCTGTAAAGGAATCTATAAGATTAGGGGATGGAGATTTTTATTTCTATCAAGAGATTTTTGTAGGTTTTGATGAAATAATGGATGATTTTAAATGAAGTAGTAAGCCAACATTTGAAATTGATTTTCAAAAAACTAGAGTTGAAGGTGATAATATTATATTTAGTGTCACAATTAAAACTGGTATTGAAAGTCAAACTATAAATATTACTAGAGAAATTTCAAGTTTTTATAATTAAGATGTGATAAGGAGCAAAAATGAGTAAAGAAAAGAAAGAAAAGAAAAAGACACCTAAATTAACTATTTTTCTTACATTTATATTTATAGGATTTGCGGCAGGAACTATTTTAGGAATAGGATTAAAACAAATAAAATCAGACCAAGTAGCTATACAATCTATTGAAAAAAACTAAGAAGGCAATAAACTATTTATCCATAGAAACAGCAAAGTTGAATTCAAATGTTGGAGGATTTGGGTCATTATTTAAAAATTCATATTCAAAATCAGAGAAGGGCGATACAACAGTAGCCTTTATTTTCACTCACCTATAAATTTTGTTTCCAATTGTAGAAAGAGTTACATCATATTTATCATTATTATTACTATTATTTAAAAATGAATATTTAATTCTAAACTTACTATTTATTGGAATACCTAATGGATCATGAGTTGGATCAGTAGTAGTTGGAGTATATAAACTTGATCAAAGAACTTCGAAATCCAGATTATAAAAATTATCTGGATTATTAATAATCAGGAAATTATCCTCAAAAATAATTAGATTTTCAAGAGCCATAATTTTATCATTAATTTCAAGATATAAATCATTAACTGTTCTTTGATCATTAGTTAGAAACCCATTTGCACTAAATTGATTTTCATCTTTTGAATCTGTAAATGTTGGTCTTCCATTATTAACATTCATTCTTGAAGGTGGTTTGATTTCAAATCACTCTCCATCTATTTCAACCATTAATGAAATAGAATAGATTATCAAGCCACTATCATCATCATGTGATAATATGCTTCAGGTTGGTCGAAAATTAAATGTAGATTTTGTGTTTCTAAATAATACTCTAGTTGATTCTTGAAAGTTATCAACTGTAATTGAAAATTCAGTTAAATATTTTTGGGGGATATCAAACATTTCTGAAATGACGGGAGGATTTATAATTGCTTCAGAAGGTAATTTAAATTTGAAATCATTAAGAGCTTGAAAATTTGAATATTTATCATATGCTTCAATAGTTGCCTTTAATAATTCTTTTGTTGTTTCCTTAAAATTAGAAATTTGTTTTATTCTATTAATGTTTGATGAAGGACTTAATAAATTATTTGTATTTCTATCATAAAAATCAATTGTAACATAAACATTTCTATTAGAATCATTGGAAGCGACTTTAATATCAGGGCGATATTTAAAGGCGTCCGGATTTATTAAAAAAGAGGGAACATTTATTTCAGTATCAAGCGTTTTTAAACGTGTATAAAATGCTACAAACTCTTCAAGATTTGTAATGCTTGAAGCTAATTGGTCAATGCTCGAAAATTTTGCATTATTAAGATCAACATTAACTATTTCATTTTCTCCCCTATAAAGACTATCAATTTCTTCTTGATATTTTGAGAAAGTTTGGTACTGAACTGTCTTAGGATCTCTTAAAGATTTAATACTTGGATTAAGTGGATAATCATCAAGAGAAGTAAGATTTAATTGGATCGATAATGCACCACTTATTTCATCTGGTACTAATGAAAAATTATATTTATACTTTGGATCTTGTATGTAACTAGAAGATCCATCTATTTCCAGAAAACTTCTAATTGTTGAAGGTAAAACATCAACGTTTCCATTAAGTTGTAGTGTTTGAAATTTTGTGTATTGATCATTAATATCATTTTGTTCTGAAATAGTTAATTCTTTAAAACCTGTAATTGTTACAATGTCTTTTTCGCTAGAGTTGTTTGAGTAGCTAATGGGTATCCCTTGATAATCATAAAGTTGAACTAAGAGTTTTAATTCCTTACCATCTTCACTAGGAAAATACGAGAAGGAATAAGTGACTCCAGGATTTAGACTCTTAGGGATAGTATAAATATTACCAATTAAATCGTCATCAATTGAATGAGCTAAATTTTTACTAACATTCATGTCATTAACAAGATCAGGAGTAAATAAATCGTATTGTTCTTTAAAATTTGTTCTATCACTTGAAGTTGAGCATGAAGATAAGACAATAAGAGGAGTTAAGGCAATAGGTGTAAATCTAAGAATAAAAAATAATTTTTTCATAAAATCTCCGTCCATAATTTTTAACAATTATATAATAAAACTAATTGTTCTTAGCATTTTTTTGTAGTATAATACTTAATATAAATTAAAAAATCTAACATGATTTAACATAAGGATAAATATGATTACAGATAGAATATTCATTTCATCATCAAAGAGCGAGGAAGCAAGAAAAGCAACTTCTTTACTAACAAGTGAATTGTCACACATAAAAAGAAGTTTTGATTTTTTTAAAGAGGCAGATAAATCAAATTTTGTAAACTACAATGATGAAAAAAATATTTGAAAAAGGCTTGAAAATTGTGGAGTTACTATCTTAGTTCTATCAAGTGATTTTCTGAGAAATAATACACATCTTTTAAGAAAAAATACTAAAGGTTCTATTGGATGAAATTATGAAGAGCTTAGAGCATCTTTAACTTGAAATAGCAAGAAAATGCACAATTCAGTAATAGCTGTTTACACTGATGAATTCTTTTATGATTATATTAAAAATCCTGCTTTATTATCATTTCCAATTATTAATGATAATCTTAATAATTTAAATAGATTTAGATCAGGTGAAGTTGATAGTAAGGATTACATAGAAATGATAAGTTTAAAAGAATTTTTAAATAATCCAAAATATTATCTAAATAAAGTTGATAAAAGAAAAGTTAAACAATCATTCCTTGGTTTATATAGTATCTCACTATAGAGTATTGTTTATTTTGAATGTAATGTGGTCATTTTATTTAGAGTCTTTTTAAGTAATAATTCATTCTTTAAAGTTTCTGATTCTGAAGAAGCTGCATCTTTTAATTTCTTTTCAGTTTTTTCAATTAATTTTCGAATTGTATCTTCATTTAAATCTTCTTTAAAAGTAATATCATCAGTAAAAATATCAACATATTCTCTTTCAACATAAATTAATCCACCACTAATGGCACATACTCTTTCGTCCTTAGAACCTCTAGAGTTAATATACATTGTTGAAATTTCGATATTACTTATAAATGGTAATCTATCTCTTTGAATACCAATATATCCTTTAGCCGTTTTCACAGTTAAAATATCAATGTCTCCATCAAAAAATATTCCTTTTGGTGTTGATATCTTTAAGTGGGTTTTTCTTGCCATAAAATGCCTTCTAGATTACTTTAATATTATTTGCTTTGTCAATCGCCTCTTCAATTGTACCAACATATAAAAATGCTTCTTCTGGTAAATTGTCATGTTTACCATCTAAAATTTCTCTGAAACTTCTTATATTATCTGGAAGTTTAACAAATTTACCTGGAATTCCTGAAAATTTCTCAGCTACATCAAATGGTTGAGAAAGGAAGTTTCTGATTCTTCTTGCTCTATGAACAATTAACTTATCTTCCTCCGATAACTCATCCATTCCTAAAATCGCAATAATATCTTGGAGTTCTTTAAATCTTTGTAAAATTTGTTGAACAGCTCTTGCAACTTCATAATGTTCGTTACCAATAACCAAAGGGTCTAATAGTCTCGAAGTTGAAGCTAAAGGGTCAACCGCTGGATATAGTCCAAGAGCAGCGATATTACGATCTAGAACTGTTTTAGCATCTAAGTGATTAAATGTTGTCGCAGGAGCAGGATCTGTTAGATCATCAGCAGGAACATAAACAGCTTGAACCGATGTTATAGAACCACTTTTTGTTGATGTAATTCTTTCTTGTAATTGTCCCATTTCCGTCGCTAAAGTTGGTTGATAACCAACAGCAGAAGGCATTCTTCCTAATAGAGCTGACACTTCTGAACCAGCTTGAGTAAATCTAAAAATGTTATCAATAAAAAGAAGAACGTCTTGATTTAAAACATCTCTAAAATATTCAGCCATTGTAAGCCCGGAAAGAGCAACACGCATTCTAGCCCCTGGAGGTTCATTCATTTGCCCAAATACTAAAGAAGTTTTTTCAAGAACACCTGAAGCTTTCATTTCGAAATATAAATCATTTCCCTCACGAGTTCTTTCTCCAACTCCAGCAAAAACAGAAAGACCCCCGTGTTCCTTAGCGATATTATTAATTAATTCTTGAACTAAAACTGTTTTACCAACTCCCGCTCCACCGAATAAACCAATTTTTCCACCCTTAACATAAGGAATTAATAAATCGATAACTTTAATACCAGTTTCTAATATTTCTGAAGATGTTTTTTGTTCTTCATAAGAAGGAGCAGGTCTATGAATAGGCATTCTTTTCTCTCAAATAGGAGATGGTATTTCATCAATTGGTTCTCCAAGAACATTGAACATTCTTGAAAGAACTTGTTTTCCAACAGGAACAGTTATTGAATTCCCGGTATCAAAAACTTCTAGTCCACGAATTAAACCCTCTGTAATTCCCATAGAAATAGTTCTAACAGTATTATCCCCAATATGTTGAGCTACTTCAAAAATATATTTCTTTCCTTCATAATTCAATTCAAGAGCATTAAGTATTGATGGTAACTTCGAATTTTCGAACCTAACATCTACAACAGGTCCTAATATTTGAATTATTTTTCCTGAGTTTTTTTCGCTATTATTCATTTCCGACTCCTGCTACTATTTCTGTAATTTCTTGTGTTATACGTGCTTGTCTTTCCTTATTATATTCTTTTTCTAAATAATCTATTATATCTGTTGCATTATTAGAAGCATTTTCCATTGCAATTCTTCTTGATGAAACTTCGGATACTTTTGATGAAGCCATTGAAGAATATATTATTGCTCCTAAATAAAGTGGTAAAGCTTTTTTGATAACTGTTTTTGGATCTGGTTCAAATTCAATTAAATTATTAATTTGATTTTGTTTTGATAACAATTCTTTATTCCTTCTAGAAAAGGGATATATTTTTCGATCTTCAGCTTCATAAGTCAAACTGTTTATATATTTAGTATCAATTAAATGAATTGAATGAATTCTATTTGTAAATAAAAGTGAAGAAACTTTATTTGTAATTTTCATAACAATGTCATAGTTAGGTTCATCACCAACAGCTGAAAATTTTAGTAAAATATTTTCTGGTTTAATTAATTTAGAAAGGGTTCTT
>JBOGBM010000026.1:0-8118 GCA_051656205.1 Metamycoplasmataceae bacterium | reverse complement strand
GTTGGTCCTGAAGGTGGTTTTACAGAAAATGAGATTGAAATGGCAGCAAATTTTGGTTTTGAAGTGGTTTCATTAGGGAGTAGAATCTTGAGGGCTGAAACTTCATCTATTTTTTTGCTTTCCATAATAAAATAATGTTATAATAAATAAGCAATATTTACTTTGTATATTAAGTGAATGCCATAAATATTATTGAAATAAAAGAAAAAAGAAGGTCCGCAATGAGACAAACAACAATTGTTAAACATAAAGAAGTTGATAAAAATTGATACGTTATTGATGCTGAAGGTCAAGTTTTAGGTAGACTTGCTGCTTTAGCCGCAACATATTTACGAGGTAAAAACAAACCAACATTTACTCCAAATGTTGATATGGGTGATAATATCATTGTTATTAATGCCGATAAAATTGTCCTTACAGCAAATAAAGAGAAAGATAAAGTGTACTATTCTCACTCCGGTTACCCTGGTGGACTTAAAACTACTAATCCTGCTGAACTAAGAGCTAAAAAGCCAATATCCATTGTTGAAAGAGCTATTAAGGGAATGATTCCTCACACTAAATTAGGTAGCAAACAATATAGAAATCTTTATGTTTATGCAGGTCCTGAGCATGAACAAGTTGCACAAAAACCTATAAAGTTAGAGGTTAAATAATGGCAAATGTAAAAGATGAAATAGTTTATAGAGGATTAGGAAGAAGAAAATCTTCGACAGCTAGAGTTATTATTAAAGAGGGAACAGGAAAATTCACAATTAATAAAAGGGAATCTAAAGAGTATTTAAGATCAGATATTTTGATTAAAGATGCATTGCAACCAATTGAAATTCTAGAAGCATTAAACAAATGAGATATTAATGTTAATGTTAAGGGGGGAGGACTTGCGGGTCAAGCTGGAGCAATTCGTTTAGGAATTGCAAGAGCATTGATATTATCAAGTGCTGATTACAGACCTAAACTTAAAAAAGAAGGTATGTTAACACGTGATGCAAGAATTAAAGAACGTAAAAAACCAGGTTTACGTAAAGCTAGAAAAGCTCGTCAATTCTCAAAACGTTAATTCATTAACCAAAGTAATTCTATATAAGAGTTGCTAATTATGGGAGCGTAGCTCAGCTGGTTAGAGCACACGACTGATAATCGTGAGGTCGATGGTTCGAGCCCATTCGTTCCCACCATATAAAGAAATTTGCCAATATTAAATACAATATAAATAAAAACACCCAGTAATTAGGTGTTTTTATTTAATAATTAATTCGAACTTAGGAACTTGTTGTTTTTTGTTTTTAATAACTTTGAAAACTACTTTATTTTCCCAATTATAAGTTAAACCAGTTTTAATATTCTTTTTTGTCTCATCAACTATTCAATTAGTTAGATTTTCTTTTGAGGCAAATTCCATTCCGATTTTTTTGCCAATTTCTGACATTGGTGTATCTCCTAAAATAATAAACTTGTGTTTCTCTATCTCGGTAATATTTTCCTCTTTGTCATGCTCGTCATATATTTCGCCAACCAGTTCTTCAATAATATCTTCCAAAGTTATTAAACCGATAATATTATTATCATTATTGGATTTTTTAACAAAAGCCATTCCTACAGCACTAGATCTAAAAACATCTAATGCATAATGTAAATTATTGTTTATAGTAATAGACGGAACATCAATAATATAATTAAGTATTAATAAATCAGACGAAAGATTGAAAATATCCTTTAATAATAGAACCCCAATAAAGTTGTTTTTATTCTTAACAGGTAATCTTGAAAAACCTGTTTTTTGGAATAGATCCTTTGCTTCTTGAATTGTTGCATTTTTAGACAAATAAGTTATTTTATCAACCTTAACATAATGTTTTTTAATTTTTTCTGAATCAAGATCAAGAGCTCTTGTCGCTAATGATAATTCACGATGCTCAAGAACCCCTTCTTTATATCCCATTTTTAAGATTGTCTTCATCTCATCCTCTGTATTTGTTACTTCTGCTCGAAAAGCAAATTTAGATAGAAAGAATGTTAATGGAAAAAGCAATCATCTAAAACCTTCTAAAATAAAAACTACTTTCTGTAAATAACCTCATGCATATCTTTTAGCTAATATTTTAGGAATGACTTCTCCAAAAATAACAAGTAAAGGAGTAGCAACAAAAATTGGAAGAATAACAGATAAATAACTGCTTTCGCCCAATGCTCAAGAAAATAGAAAAGCGATAATACTCGAAATAGCAACATTTGCAATATTATTTCCGATAAGAATTGTTGCTATTGTTCAACTATAGTTTTTAACATGTTTTTTAATCAATTTTCCAGTTTTAGGATATTTCTTGCTATTCAACTCCATAGTAGCTGGAGATAATGAAGTATAGGCTGTTTCGGCTGCCGAGAAAAGTGCGGATATCAAGAATAATAAAAATAAGCCTATTAATAATAAAACTAATATTGTCGTGTCCATGTGGTTATTTACTCCTATCTATGAACTTACCTTTTGAAAGATTAAATCCGAGTGTTATGGTTCCAATCGAACCATTTCGATGCTTTGAGATTATGAAATCTGTTGGATGAAGAATTGTTGGTTGGCCTACTTCTTCTTTATTTTTATGATAATAATCTTCTCTATAAAGAAAACTTACAATGTCTGCATCTTGTTCAATAGCTCCAGATTCTCTTAAATCTGACATCATGGGCGTTTTATCTTCTCTTTGTTCAACCTTACGACTTAATTGAGAAAGAGCAATTATAGGAATTTCCAATTCTCTCGCCAACTGCTTTAATGTTCTTGAAATAATAGATACTTCTTGCTGTCTATTATTTGAGTTTGAGTCATGAGTAAGAGGAATTAGTTGTAAATAATCAATTACTATTAAATCTAATTTACCCTTGTTTTTTAATCTTCTAGCTTTTCAAACAATTTCACTTAATTTGATTGTTGGCGAATCATCAATAAAAAGACTTGTCTTTGTTTTTAGAGTTTTGTCAAGAACTAAATATACTCTTGCTCAATCTGTTTCATCCATTTTTGAAGGATTTTTTAATTTATTTCCATCTATGTTTCCTTCAATAGATATAATCCTTGTTAGGAGTTGTTCTGCTGGCATTTCTAATGAAAAAAAGGCTACATTATGATGTTTCGAGACATTACTTGCAATATTAAGAGCAAAAGCAGTTTTACCCATTGAAGGACGAGCTGCAATAATGATTAAATCACCTTTTTGTAATCCTGAGGTAATTGTGTCTAAAGAAGGGAAACCAGTAACTAATCCTGTTAATTGTTTATCATTTTGTCTATTAGCGATATCTTCAACGACCTTAGTAATCAGATTTTTAGATTCAATAATGTTTTGAGTTTTTTTAGTTCTTTCTAGATTGTAGACAGCTGCTTGAAACTCTTCAATTAAACCTTCGTAATTAACACTTGTTAAATCTAGTTTTTTAATAATATCTTTAGTAATTTCTCCTAGTTTTCTAAGATTAGATTTAGAAGCAATTTTTTCAAAATAAGTTGTTAGATTCGTTTCATATCCAGAAACTTCAATTAAATATTGAAGATATTCACCATTATCTACTTTATCAAATAGTTTCTTTTCTTTCAAATAGTTTATTAAATTTGCACTTTCAATCACTTGATTTTGATCAACTAAATATTGAATTGCCTGAAAAACAATTCTATTTTTCGAATAATAGAAATCATCACTATTTAAATAGGCAGCAACTTTCATAGCAACCGAATTATTTTGAATGGCCAATCCTAAAATTGCCTCTTCAATTTCATGAGCTGTATGAATATTATTCGTTTGTGTTTTACTCACTTTTATTCACCAATATTTTTAATGTTGCTTCAATTTTTTCAAATAACTTTATCGGAACGATTGTTAAGCCTAATGATGTTATATGAATATGAGGAACTGCATGTTTTTCTAAATTAAACCCTAACTCTTTCAATTTGAGATTTACTTGTTTGGTTGTTACTGAACCATGAATAATTAGGTTTGTAACTTTAAGACTAAATTCTAATGTTAAATTTTCAATTTTTTCTTTTAGAATATTAGCTTCTTTTATTTTCTCTTCATGAAGTTTATTTTTCTCTAATAGTCTTTTCTCTAATTGAGAATTTGATAATTTATTAACTGGTTCAGCATATCCATTTTTGATTAAGAAATTTGTTCCATAACCTGGAGAAACTTCTATAATATCATCGACTTTCCCGTCTTTACAATTTTTAATTATAATAACTTTCATTTTCCCTCCTAGTCTTTATTACTAATAATAGCTTGAATAACATTATCAGTAAAAACTTCAATTGTTTCTTTGGATTTAGCATCAGAGAATGCAGCTGCTGCTGAGAAGTGACCACCACCACCTACTTCTTCTGCTATTATTTGAACATTAGTCTTAATGCCACGTGCTGATAATTTAAAGGTATCATTATCAGAAGCATGAAGTTTTTCTTGTTTAGCAATAACAAAGGCAGCTCTTCTTCCGTCAATCTTTAGTATTTCATCGGCAGCCATTGAAACAACATCACTTGGTACAACTTCGTCATATGAAGTTATTCAATAACCTTGCTTAATTTCCCTTAGATTTGCTAAGATTTTTTTAATCAATTCATTAGTTTCATTTGATATTTTTAAAATTGCAATTGATTCATCTGATTTCGCTCCTCATTCACCAAGTAATGAAGCTGCGAAAAACGTTTTAGAACTTGTTGATTTTTGAAATTGATTTGAATCCATGTATAATCCATTCATCAGCATTTGAATAGTATTTGTTGAAAGAATTGATTTTAATTGATTAAAGGCAATTACTTCTGTAATGATTTCACAAGTTGATGAAGCCGTTGATTCGATATAAACATTCAGGTCAACAAGAGCATCATCTAGTTTTGAAATTCTATGATGATCAAAAATAAAAATATTATTAGGTAGAGGTTTGATAAATACTTTAGGATTTTCAACTCTTGTTGAATCAGCACAATCCACAACAATAACCAACGTTCTTTTATCAGTAAGGGAATTAGCCTTTGATGGAGAAATAAATATTTTAGTATGGTTAGGAATATATTTATTTATTGATTTTCTGGCTGTATCATCAAATGTTTGATTCTGAATATAAACTTCTTTATCAAAATGTTTGGCCATTTCGTAAAGTGCCATTGAAGCACCAATTGCATCCAGGTCTACAAATTTATGTCCGTAGATAATCACTTTCTGGATTGCAGGATCTAATAATCTTTCTTTTAAATTTTGAGCAATGTGTTTTATTTTAGTTCTGCTTTCATTAATTGCAATTTCTGATTTAGAACCATAGTATTTCGGTTTATCTTTATCAGAAATAATTGTTACTTGATCACCACCACGAGATTGCGATTGTCTAATTCCTATTTTAGCCATTTCATTTAATTTCTCAAATTTATTTGATCTAATACCAAATCCGACAGATACTGAAACTCTAACATTTTTTAAAGCATCATTATTTTTTAAAGAATCAAATTCATAGAAATTTGTTTCGATCATTTTATCTAGGTTAGCTTTATTGGTTATTAAAATAAATTTACCATTAACATATTGACGAAAGGTTAAATTATATTTTCTTGAAATTAAATCTAATAGGTTGATAACCATTGATTGAATAATAAAGATTTCTTCTTCCGGTAATATTGATTGAAATTGTTGAAAGTTATCAATATCTAACTCACCAATAACAGTTTTCTCTAATTCATGATGATTAATTGCTGTTTGTTCAGAAGTAATATCTTTAAAAGTAAGCATTAATTGTTTTGGAAAATATTGAACTTTATAAAATAAGTTATTCTTTGAAATTATAGTTTCATACTCTTCCATTACTGATGAAATGTTAAGCGAAGGAACTAATTCAGTTATTTGTTTGTTGATAACCTTTTTGCTAAATCTTGAATAAATAAAATCAGAAATTCAAATTATTTTACCCGCCGAAGATAGTACTACAATACCCATTCCCGATCTGGCAACAACATTTTCGAAATAAAAATTTATTGATTTCTTGATATTTAAATTTCATTCTCTTGATCACTTATAGTTTAAAGCTATAAAAGCCATTATGGTAATTAACGATAAAATTAAAATGGTTATAATAGTAATTTTTGCTATCATATTCATTTTGATTGAAATAAGAGAAATGATTGCTCCAAGCATTAATGCTAATAATAAAGCAAAGACAATTATGCATACAAGTTTAATGTTCTTTTTCATAGTTTATATTACATTATAACAATTTTATTTGTATTTTTTAGTATTAACTATTAGCTAAACAAGCAAGAAAATAACTTTTCACAAGGATTAACTAAAATTATTTTCTAACTCTTTCAGAAATAAAAGGAATCAAAGCCATGATTCTAGCTCTCTTAATACTTGTTGACAACAATCTTTGATGTCTAGAGCATGTTCCAGTAACTCTTGATGGTAAAATTTTACCATGTGAATTTATAAATCTACCAATTAAACTGGCATCTTTAAAATCAATATATTCAATTTTCTCTAAGCAAAAAAAACAAGGTTTCTTTTTAAAGATTTTTTTAGTTGGTTTTTTATTAAAATTATTCATAATCTACTCCTTTTTATATTTATAAATCTAGTTCTCAAGGGACTTCGTCATTTTCTTCTTCTGAAAATGAAGGTTCTTCGATGTTGGTTGTAGCAGGTTTTGCTTCAAAAACGGCTGTTACATAATCATCATTCGAAGATGATCGTGCTTGAACAACACTTTTTGGTTCCAAATGTTTTACTGAACTTGGTACTACTGAAAAAGAATTAACTATTTCGTTTTTATCATTTCGATAACTGGATGCTTGAATTGTACCTTCGATTGATAGTAAATCACCTTTATTTACATATTTATTAAAATATTCTGCCGTCGATCCAAAGACAGTCAATGGAATAAAATCCGAAACATCTTTAGAGAAATCTCTACTTATAGCAATTGTGGCTCTAGCATAAGTTTTTGCATTTTTAGATTCAAACATTGTGGGCTTAGCCGAAATTCTTCCTACTAATAGTACCTTATTCATTTTATTCTTCTTCCGAAACAGTTTGTTTTGGTTTTCTTACATATGGTTTTTTAATTGATGTTTCAGCTGAAGGATTCGAAGTTCTTGTTTCAGACCCTTCCTCTCTTTTAACATAAGGTTTTTTAACAAATGGTTTTTTAACTTTTTTAGGATTAGCTTTTCTATTTAGTCCTTTTTCTGAATCTAAATTAATAGCTAACTGTCTTCAAATAGTTTTTGTGATATTGCATTTTCTAGTGAATTCAATAATTTCTTCGCCAGTTGCTGAAACATTTATTAAAACATAAATTGCAGATTTCGATTTATTGATTTTATATGCTAGTTCAGTGTTCTCTAATTTTGTAACCTTTAAGTCTTTTGCAGATTTAAAAGTTGAATCACAAATTTCTTGTGCTATTTGAGTACTTGAACTAGGGTCTAAAATCAACATGATTTCATATTTTGACATGTTGACCTCCTTATGGTCTATTTATCTGGACTAAATGTTAGTCAAGGAGTTTAAATTACTCATTAGACATTATAATATATAATCAAAAAAATGAATAGAGAAAATTAAGAATTGATGGATTCATCTTTAATTGAATAAATATATTCTCTTAATTTATCAATATTCTTGTTTTTTTGAGATGAACATAGAAATATTTCTTTACTATCAAAAGAAGCTATAATTGAATTTTGTTTGATCTTGTGTCTTTGTGATTGAGTTGTCTGATCAATTTTTGTTCCGACTAATATAATCTTATGATTCTTGTTAGAAAGATAGTTTAAAAATAACATATCTTCTTCTAATAGTCCATGTCTGGCATCAAACAACAAAAAGATATGTGATAATTTTTGTGATTCATTAAAATATTCATCAAGCATTATGTGCATCTTTTCTTTATTAATTTTTGACATTTTGGCAAAACCATAACCTGGTAAGTCAACAACCACAATACCCTTTTCAGTATTAAAATAATTAATAAGTTGAGTCCTACCTGGGGTCTTTGATGTTTTAGCTAATTTGTTATTATTTGAAAGAGCATTTATTAATGATGATTTTCCAACATTACTTCGACCAATAAAACAAACTTCTTTAA
>JBOGBM010000025.1:0-3957 GCA_051656205.1 Metamycoplasmataceae bacterium | reverse complement strand
CATTATTAACACTATTCATAATTTGATTTACTAATTCATCGATATCTGCTTCAACATTATTAGTTGTTATTGGATTATTAAATTTATTTTTTTCGATTTCAATAGTGCTAATTTTAAATCCGTCTATAGAATAAACAATCGTTTTGAGAGAATCAATTGAATCATCTTTAGAAATGGAAACTATAACTAAAATTGCTGACTTATTAGCTTTATCAACAATTGCTCAATCAATTTCGAAACTAAATCCATCTTCTAATTCCGGGAATTGTGTAACGTTATTTAGAATAGAGAATCTTTCCCCAGGAGAGGTAGCAGCTTGAATAGCATCCACCACTTCAAAAGAACTAAGATTTGATGATGTAGTTGTATTTACAAATTTCGCAGCTTCAGTATCAAGATCACTTATTTGGAAGTCACTAATTTCATAAGTAGTTTCTACGGAAATATCTGGTTTATTTATATTAAAAATCAAGATTAACACATTAATAATAGATTTATTATTTGAATTTAGACTTGCAGATTTAACTTTAAAATCATATCCATATGCTAATGTTGGAATATCAGCAACAAGAGCTAAAGAGTGGATTTTTAAATCCTCGTCGACAGAATTAATTTCATCAACAACTTTAAACGCAGGAGTGTTAGGTGATTTAGTTTTACGAGAACCAAATTTTGCAATCTCTAAATTAATATCACTAAGATCATCTATTGATTGGAATCCTTCAATTTTCAAAGTTACATTTCTAAAAATATTTGGATTTGCTCTTTCTATAATTTTAAGAGATACATCTACAGTTGTTCGGACACCTCCAACACCTTCTCTAACTATTGCAGACAAAACTTCAAGTTCAAAAGCGTCATCAAGTGTTGGTACATTTACGTATCCTTTGATAACATTTAATTTCTCTTGAGATGACGATGCTCCGTTAACAGCATCTACTAACACTTGAGGATCAACTGTCGATTCAAAAATAGTTATAGAATTATCAAATAATTTTACTTGGTCTTCAATATCTATAATTTCAGAAGGTGCTGTAAATCCTTCAATTGAATAAATAGCACTTCGTTCATTTGATGTATCCGCTTTTTCAAAAACAATTATTGAAACTTCAATAGTTGTGTTTTCTGTTGATTTAAGAGAGGTATTTTTGACTCTAAAGTCAAACTTGTTATCAATAGTAGGTAAACTAGAAACTAAGCTTTTTAGTTCTAATGATGCATCTAATGCAGTGTTCATATTATTAACCACATCAGTTGAAACTAAATCTTTTTTAGTTGTTTCTACTGTAATGTTAAATTTTTTTGCTTCGTTATCTATCTCGTTTATAGATTTTTCAGATGATTGAGTACATGAAACTATAGCTACCAATGGTATAGCAGTAAGTAGTGTTGCACCAATACCTAACGATATTTTTTTATTCATAATTAGCCTTCTTTCATTTTATGTACTTTAATATATACATATATATATTATAGTACAGTTAGAATAGGTTGCAAATTTTATATATAATAAAATTTCTGTTTTTTTTGATAAAAATGCTCTTTTTTTGATTAATAAATGATAATTCTAACGAATTTATAATTGAGAATTTATAGGAAAATCTAAATTTGTCTAACCAATAAAATTGTGCTTTTAAAGAGGGTTATTCAATATTTATTTAATAAAAATGAACAAAACAAAACCAAGAACTAGTGTTTTTGGTAGAGTTTATTGTTATATATTTTTAAGTTTATACCCTAAAAATATTATGGTGCTGTGAAACCAGTAACAGGAAATACAACATCATCTGTAGCATTTGATAATGTGTCAGTTATTCTAATTGTAACCGACATTGTTGTATTGGTTGTTCCATCTGGTGCTGCTGAAAGAACTTCATATGTGAATCCTGCTCCACGGATTGGAAGAGTTGATAAACGATGTAAAGCTTGTCATTTTGGTACTGCACCTGTTGCATCATTAATTTCTGTAATAGCAGCTGCAGCAGTTTTAGTTGGTTCTTTAGTTGCATGTGGTTGTCCTCATTTATCTACTTCATCAGCTAAAGTTGCTGGCATACCAAAGTCTGTAACTTTGAATTCAACTTTTATTTTTTCTGCTTCGTTTGCTCCTGAATAAACTTCAATTTCAACATTAATTGTTGTTTTGGTAGTTGCATCAACAGTTGCTGCAAGAACTGAGAATTCATATTCACTATCTAATGTAGGTACATCTGCTAATTTTAATAAAGCTTCTTTTTTAGATGCTGGAGTTGGTGTATCATAAATAATAGTTCCAGCTGCATCTGATGACTTCATACCTATAACCTTAGTTTTTACTGGTGTTTTAAATTTATCAGCTTCTTTTTGAAGTGTTGTTTTGGATTCTGACGATGAACATGATACCATTGCCGCTACCGGAATAACTGCTAATGCTAACGCTCCTGTTCCTAATAATATTTTTTTCATAATAATTTAATATCCTCTTTCTTAATTTAGTGATTTACGTTATCTTTTTATAACAAAATTTTATTTCAAAAATTTCACTTAAATTATACTACATTTTCTTCATATATATATTTTTATTTAAATATTAATTTCTAGTTTTAGGTTTAAGAAAAAATAAGTTAATCTTGGTTGAATGTAATGGTGATTGTATGAATTTTGGGTTCTATTCCAATAATAGGGCTTTTTACTGATACCTCTACATAAAGAAGATTGCTTTCTTGTAATGGATTTTGTACTCAATCATAACTATAACCTGTCGCTAATTCAATACGTGCATAAAATAAATCTAAAGTATCATCACTAATTATAGTATTGGCTGCTTCCTGAGCAGATAATATATTCTCATTGATAGAATCTTTATTTATTAATTTACCACTTTCTCTCTCTAAATCATCTTTTGCTGATGATTCAGAATATAAAGATTTAACAATAAAAATTACATTCTGTGTTTTACTTGAAGATGTCTCAATAACAGTGATCGCAACCTCCATTTGTGTTGCAGTTTCATCTTTAAAGCTTGCTCCTTTAACCTCAAAAGTAAATCCCTCTGTCATAGGTATTTTATTAGGTGATACTATTTCTTCTAATACTGCCTTTTTATCTTCAGCGCTTGGCGCTTCCGAGATTCTTTTTGTTGATTCTTTTGAAGTAATATTTATAGCAGCATCTACTGGAATAGAAAATTTTAAAGCTGCTTTTTCAAGATTAGTCGAAGCAACAAACCCACTAATTTCAAAATCTTTATCTAATCTAATAGTAGTATCCGATTTGTCATAAACTGAAACGGTAACAACAATTACCCCATCTTTTGTTGGATTGGCTCATGCTTTTTTAACATCAAAGTCAAATTCATCATCTAATTTCGGAAAATCAATGAATATTTTTAATGCTGTTTTTTTAGCTTCAGAAGTTGTTGCATCTGTAATGGTTTTTGCTGCTTCTGTTGATGTTTGGGTTGATATTTTCGTTACAGAATTAACAAATTTTTCTGCTTCTGTATTAATTGTTGGTGTTATATCTGAAGATGATGAACATGAAGCTAAAATACCTATAGGTAAAATAACTAATGATAATGATCCTAATCCAAATAATATTTTTTTCATAATGTGTTTAATATCCTTTTTATATTGTGTTTGTTTAATTTAAATATTTAATTATTTCAAAAATTTATCTATAATTGTAAAACACTTTTATAAAATTATATCATTTTAATTAATTAATTAAGTGTATTTAAGAAAGTCTCAAGTTTTTCAAAATCAATTTGGTCATGAACATCGGTTTTTCTTTCTAGATAAATAACTTTATTATTTTTATCAAGTATGATAATGCCTCTATTTAATAGGAATAATTCATCAATTAAAAAACCTGATTTCTTTCCGAATTCTCTATCTTTATAATCACTTACCGCTTTAATATTGTTAACATTATGTGAACCACATCATACTTTTAATGCTGTAGGTAAATCTAATGATA
>JBOGBM010000024.1:0-2050 GCA_051656205.1 Metamycoplasmataceae bacterium | reverse complement strand
AATTCTCATAATACTTAGTTTCTTTAATTTTGGGTTCAAAATTATCATCTTCACTTCTTATTATTTGAAGTAATTTATCTCCATCTTTTAAATTGAAAGAATCAAATTCAAGTCTATCAAAAACAATTTTTAATTTGTCCAGTTCGTATGATTCAAAATCCTTAAAATATTTTAAAATTATTTTATAAACTAAAATAATTGTAGATATTCTTTGTTGTCCATCAATAATTATGTTTTCATGACCTTTGCCTTTTTTTAAAATAATAGAACCCAGAAAATATTTATCTGTTTTAGAATAGAAAATATCATTTAAAAGTTTTTCTGTATCTTGAGTATCCCATGTATATTCTCTTTGATAAAATGGTATTTTCATTATTCTGCAATTTTCTAATAATTCTATTAAATTTCTTTTTTCTACTGTCATTTTGTCATCCTATAAATATTTTTTTATATATTTATCAGTATACAGGAAAAAAATCTTATTATATTTAACAAAAAATATTAATTTTGCATTATTTATAAAGATTGAGTTTTCATTAAAGTTGAAGCTTTAAAATTTTCGAATACTTAAAAAGTGTTTCATTTCACTATTTAGTATTTTAGGATTAATCCTAACTTTTTTTAATTTCAATTTCTCAAATAGATATTCCTTATCTTCATCTCTATAAATCATTTCGCCTTTTTCATTAAAGGTAAATAGATTTCTATCAAAGTAATCATGATATTGAGCATTCATCATTAAACCATTATATGGATTTTCAACGGGTTTGATTAGATTTTCGATTTGGTTATTGTTTATTTCACTTTCATATTCTTTAACAACTTTTACTAAATCGTCTTTTATTTGTCAAACATTATAAATATGTGCTGCTTGTAATTCGTTAAATTTTGAAGCCAATCCGTCCATATCATTTTCTATAGTTATAATATCAGAATACAAATTTTCTTCTGGATCAAAAAGATGAAGCTCTTCTCTGTTCTTTTTAATATTAGTTTTAAATTTTGATCTACCTATTTTTAAAGAATTTAAATAGTTAGCTAATTCAATTTGTTTGGCAATTTCATTATTGATGATAAAACTATCGTTACTATCATTTGGATTTTGAATAATATTAAATAGACCATTTATAAAATCCTCAAGTGATTCATTTTTTAAGGTATTTTCAAGAAATTTACCATAGGTTTCATCCAGACATTTATCTAAATAATCATCAGCATATTTTGACAATAAATCAAAAAATTTCACTCCATCTTTCCCCATAGTTTTTTCCACTTTTCTATTAATTGGATCAATATTTCTAAAATCAAATTTAAAGAATCTTAAAGAACATAAAAAAAGTGAAACTGCTAGATTTCTAGAATAGGAAATATTTCTTTTAAGACAAAAAGAGATTAATCTTTGTATTAAATCTAAGTCATAATCGCTATTTAGCATCGATTTAAAATTTGAGGCAACTTTATAATCATTTTCTAAAAATTTTCCCTTTGTGTTTCCAAACATTACAATTCCTAAAGAAGAAAATATTTGTAAATATTGTCTTGCTGCTCCCAAAGATACAATTTCCATTGTTGAAGGAGTAACATTAATATTATTAATAAAAAAACTAAAACGACTTTCTTCAGTTGAACTAACTCCTGTTTTCTTGACAGTTATAGTCTCAATCGGACCATTAAGATCTTTTACCTTCATATTCATTCTCTTTAGTATCGTAAGAATTGAAGTATCTATATTTCATATTGTTGCTTTATATTTTTTATCTATGCCATATCGTTCAAACTCATTTGGATCATTGAATTTGCTAAGAATAAAATTTACTTTTTCATTAAGATTCATTATTTAACTCCTGAATTTTTTTCATAATTGCCGTTATTGCAAATACGGCAATGGAGTTTCCTGCTTGTTGATAGAGCTTTTCTTTTCTAATATTTTGTTTTTTAACATTGTTATAGTCTTTTTCATCAAAGCCCATTAGTAAATAAGCTTCTCTTGTAGTAATAAAACGATAATTAGCTTTAACCTTATTGTTTGTTTCTAAAATAGTATTAGTTA
>JBOGBM010000023.1:0-6607 GCA_051656205.1 Metamycoplasmataceae bacterium | reverse complement strand
GATCTAGGACCAATATCAAGACCCATGTATCCTTCAGGAATTTCAAGTGAGTTATCTTTATTGTAAAGAGGGTAATTATTTGAATAATTGATTGAAACTGCAGAATCAACAGGAAGAATTATTTTATGTGAGTATTTTTTCATGTAACTTCTAGCTAATTCAATTTTGTCTGGTTCAACTAATGAATTACCAATAGACAATCCTTGAGAGGCACAAAATGTATATGCCATTCCGCCACCAATAATTAAATAATCAACTTTATCAATTAAATTATCAATAACTTTAATCTTATCTGTAATTTTTGCACCACCAATTATTGCTACAAATGGTCTTTTGTTTCCATAAAGAGCTTTTGCCAACATCGAAAGTTCTTCTTGGACTAAAAAACCAATTGCCGATTCTTTAATATATTTAGCTATTCCAGAATTTGAAGCATGTGCTCTATGTGTAGTTCCGAAAGCATCATTAATAAATACATCTCCTAAGTTAGCTCAGTATTTTCCAAGTTCAGGTGAATTTTTTGATTCTGCAGAATTATGTAAATCTTCAAATCTAGTATTTTCAATCATTACAACATCTTTAGGTTGCATTTCCTTAATTTTTTGTTCTAGAACTTTACCTCTTGTTTCGGGAACAAAGATAACACGTTGTCTCAACTGCTTACTTAATTCTTCAGCAACAATTTTTAAAGATTTCCCTTTTTTATCCTCATTAGTTTTAACTCTTCCTAAGTGTGATAATAGTATTACCTTTGCTCCTTGTTCAAGTGCATAAGTTATAGTAGGTAATGCTGCTAAAATTCTTTTGTTAGATGTAATAACTCCATTTTTAATTGGAACATTAAAATCTACCCGAATTAAAACCTTTTTACCCTTTAAGTCTAGATCTTTTATTGTTTTTTTCATGTCAGTTCTCCATTGTGGTGTTTTTTAAAATATTCTCACATTTATTTAAGAATTATAAAGGTTTATTTATTTATTTTATTAATTTTATTAATTTTATTAATTTCTTTTGCATGAGTTCAATCGAGACATTTTCCTCAAATTAGCAAATAATTATTGACTATTTTTCTCATATATAAAGTATTTTTGACAAACTGCAAAATGAATTAACCAATAAATTCAACGTACAATAAGTGGTATGGCCTTGAATTTAAATTTTCTTTCAATCACAAATTTTAATTCTGATTTGTCAAGTTCTCTTCTAAATTGCTTTTGATTTAGACGGTAGGAAACAATTTCCTGCGCATTGTTTTCGATCGCTTTCTTACAAGCAATATAATCATTCATCATTCTCTTTTGATCTCATGATTGAGAAATTGAATTACCTTCTCTATTGTAATAATATAACCCTATTGTTTTTGGTGAAAAAACTAGTGATTGAGAATTCTTAACCAATTGTGAAGCATAGTCAGCATCTTGACATGGAATTCCCTCTGTAATAAATTTTGTTTTGTAAAATACTTGATTTTTAGCAAAGTAGATTAATGGCAAACAATAAGGTGTGTTCATCTGATTTTTATTTGTTAATCTCCTTTTAAATAATAAATAATATGGATATTGTTTGAGTCTTTTTTTAGAACCATCTCATTTTCTGAAACTGCCGATAAATAAATCGTTGTCTTGAATTTTTTCATTAATTAATTTAAAACAATTTTTAGTATAAAAATCATCAGAATCCAAAATAGATATTATGTCATTTCTAGCTAATTTATTTTTTATAACATAATTTATTACAGACCCTCATTGTCCATTAGTTTTCATATGATATTCAATATTTAAAATACCTTTAAAATTGTTTTCAATTAATGGTTTAATGTTATCAGTTGATCCATCATCAATCACTAATATTTGAATTAAAGTTTTATCATAATCTAATGAAGCTATTGAATCTATTGTAGATAGAATTGTTTTAGAGGAATTATATGATGGAATGATGATTGTAAAAGATTTATTTGACATTGAATTCTTCCTCCTTAGTTTCCAATTTAATTTCGTCCATAAATATAAAACTATCAATCATTTTTTTAGTTGCATTTATTATGCGTTTATCTTTAGAACACTTTAGAAAAATTAACGGTCTTCTTATCATGTAATTTAACTCATTTAATTGTCTAGTTAATTTTCTTAAAGAGAATTCATCAACGTGCTTATATTTAATACAAACAATAAGAAAGTTTTCATTTTCTCTTAAATGTTTAGCTTCAAATATTTTACTATTAATAATTATTCCATTAATGTTTTCATAGCTAAGGTATTTTGTGAATTTTGAGAATCTATTATCTTTAACATTTATTAAAATATATTTGTTTTTCATCACATTAATTTCTTCATAGTTTTCGATATAATCATTTTCCTTAACTTCAATGATTGTATTCTTGCTTCCTTCATATTTTTCCGCCAACATTTTTTTAGTAAATTCCAACGTATTTGTTCTGACATTACCTAGAAAAGTTTTTCTACTATTAGAATCAATAAAATTAATTCTAAAAGTTCTAAAAAAGATACTTCCTTTTCTATTTATTTTTATGTATGTCATCTTTAAATATATAAAACCCAAAAATTTTCAGGGCGTTCTTATTATCTTAATTTTTCATCCAAAGGAATCAAGAAGATTATAAAAATTATGTCTTAGTAATTTCCTTATTTTTAAATCATATGTAAAATTGTTTACTAAAATATCATTAAGGAGTAAAATCACAAACAAAATTCCATTAATCGAATTACTATATTCATTTTCTCTTTCTCAACCTTCTAATTTTATTTTTTTGAAAAGACTGTTAGTATTCGCTATTAAATCATTCCTTTTCAAAAACGATTTACTTGCAAAATTACTAATTGCATCTGTTTTATGTTTATGATAATTGTAAGTAATATCATTAATGGCTACAAATGTATTTGATTTTAAATATATGTAGGGCATTAATCCGATATCTTCAAAAACTCTATTCGGTAAAAATTCCACATCCAATTCATCATAAAAATCTTTTCTTATTAAGGAAGATCATGGAGTACAAATATTTGACTTAACATATTGTAAATTTGTCATACGTTTTTTTCTTCTTCAAACAGGGAAATAAGGAAGTTTAAGATTTCCATTATAATAAACACCGTTCGTTCTTCCGACGATGATATCGACTTTACCATTAAGTGAATTTTCATACAATAATTCAATGCTATTTTTTAGTAAAGTATCATCAATGTCCAATAAAGTAAAATACAATCCTGTAGCTTTTGATATTAGTGCATTCCTAGAATTGGCTAGTCCTTTATTTTCTTGTGTGAAAATCTTAATTCTATTATCTTTTCTAGATCATTCTTGGAGTATAGCAAGAGAATTATCTTGTGATCCATCATTCATAATTAGTATCTCAAGATTTGTATATGTTTGATTAATAACACTTTCTAAACATATGTCTATAAAATTTTCTCCATTATAACAAGGAATAACAAGAGAAATAAGGGGTTTATTCATTTAGATTTTCCTTTCTCTTTATTAAATTCTTTTGGGATTAAAATGATTATATTGTTTTAAAATTATATAAAAAAATGCTCTTATAATGATAAAATGAATTTTTCTATTTCATCACCTAATAAATTAGAAACATCATCTAAATATAAAAGATGGTGACCCTTTTCAAAAGTAACTACATTTTTATGATTTTTAATATGTGAAAATTTCTTTTTTGAGAACATAATGTCATTCATTGATTGCACATAAACAAAAGGTACTTGTAGATTGTTGTTTCTAATTATTCTTCAAGCAGGCCTAAAAGAGAAAAAAATGGCTATTGAAATTTTATTATTAGAATATGAATTATTTTGATATTTCGAAGCTCTAATTAATATTTTGTTTGTTGTGAGTCTAGTATCAAAAGGAATAACATCTCTTGTGTTTATGCCTGTGAAATATGTAAACAAAGTTTTAGTTGTAAAAACTAACCTTTTCCTAGTTGGCACTTCAAAATTTGTAGATGGTAATTTACCAGGCATATTTCAAATTAAAAATCCTTTCATTAAATCAGGTCTTTTCTTAGCCATTAATAAAGTGGCATTTGCTCCTCAGGATTCGCCAATTAAAATGACATCGCGATTTTTATATTCCGGTAATTGAGTAATATGTTCCAAAACTTTTAAATTATAATTAATTAATCGTCTATAAAATTGTGTAGGCTTTTCCTGATTGTATGCCTGGCCTTTTTGATCAAAAGATATTAAATAGTTGTTATCAAAAATCCTGTGATTAAAATATTTTAATCAAGCACGATCACCATTTAAACCATTCATAAAAACTATTACTTTTGAATTGTCATCAATATGCAGAGGATTAATCACTGTATAGGGAACACGATATTTTAATTCATTAATTTTGAAATAACTTGCTTCTATTCTGTTTTTTTCAAATGCATTCATAATTAATAATCTTACTTTATATTTAAGAAAAATTGAAAATTATACCAAAATAATATTATTAAATTTCATATTTTCATACTTGAATATAATTGAATTTTAAATAACTTTTATTTGAAATAAATATTGATATAATAATCTAAATAGAGTTTAGGAGATAAAAATATATGAAAAAACCGGTAGTGTTAACAATAATAGATGGATTAGGATTGAGATCAGAAAAACAAGGTAATGCTTTTGCTTTGGCTAATACACCAATTTTTGATGAATACTTTAAAAATTATCCGCACTCGATAATCCAAGCATCTGGAAAATATGTTGGATTGCCAAGTGATCAAATGGGTAATAGTGAAGTTGGTCACCTTAATATTGGAGCCGGTGAAATTGTTTATACAGGATTGTCTCTAATTGGTAAGGAGATTAAAGATGGAACTTACAAAAAAAATAATGGTTTTCTTCAAGCTTTTGATGATGTTATTAAAAACAATTCTACATTACATTTAATGGGTCTTCTTTCAGATGGGGGAGTGCACTCGTTAGAAGAACATTTGTTTATTCTTATTGATGCAGCGTATGAATATGGAATTAAGAAAGTAAGTGTGCACGCTTTTGGAGATGGACGTGATGTGGCTCCAAGATCAATTTTAAATTCATTAAAAAAACTAGAAAAACAATTAGCGAAATACAATTATAACCTTGCCTCAGTATCTGGAAGATTCTACGCTATGGATAGGGATAAAATGTTCGATAGAAATGATAAAGCATATGATGCTATTATCGGGAAGGCTACTAAGACATTTAAATCTGGTGCTCAATATGTTAAAGAACAATATGAAGAAAATATTAGTGATGAATTCTTGATTCCTGCAATAAATGAAAAAGGTGATTTTGTTAAAAATGGTGATTCAATTATTTTCTTTAACTTTAGGCCTGATAGGGCTAGACAATTATCGCATCTTTTTATTGGTTCAAAATTGTATGATGCTCGCCCAACAAGCCCTGTTAAAATAAATAAATTTGTTTCTATGATGAAATATGAAGGAATTGATTCTATTATCGCTTATACCGAAATGGAAGTCAAAAACACAATCGGCAAAGTTTTATCTGAACAAGGGTTAAAGCAACTAAGATTAGCTGAAACACAAAAATATGCTCATGTTACTTTTTTTATGGATGGCGGTTTAGATATTGTTTATCCTAACTCAGAACGAATAATGATTGATTCATTAAAAATTGAATCATATGCGGATGCTCCTCAAATGTCTGCCGAAAAGATTACTGATAAATTATTAGAAGTAATGGATAACTATGATGTGATAATTATGAATTATGCAAACCCTGATATGGTTGGTCATACAGGGGATTTAAATGCTACTATTAAAGCGATTGAAGTATTGGATGAACAACTTGGAAGAATTAAGAGAAAAATAGAGATGACAGGTGGTATACAATTTATTACAGCCGATCATGGAAATGCTGAATTGACCGAAGATGAAAATGGGAACCCTGCAACAAAACATACTTCATTCCCTGTAATGTTGATTACTACAGATAAATCATTGAAACTTAAAGATGGAAAACTAGCTAATATTAGTCCAACTATCTTAGATTATCTAGGAATCAAAAAACCAACTTCAATGAATGAAGAAAGTTTAATAATTAAAAAATAGCTCTAAAGCCATTAAATATTTTTAAAGGTGTTTTAAAAAAACTTTTTTTATGAATAAGATTCCTCGAAATCTTTCAATGTAGTTAATTTATCCTCAGGGAATATCTTTGAATTTTCACCATATATATCAACAATAGTTTGATATGAATATAAAGAAGAGTTGTCAACAATTATTTTGGCAATTTCTGCTCTTGGTTCCTCAGCATAATTAGTTAAAACTAAGGTTGAATAAGTGGTGAAAAGAAATACTTTCTTATTTGCTTCAGGATCGGAAACAAAAACATTTGCAACAGAATAAAATTCAAAGGGGACTTTATGATCTAGAACTCTTATTCACGATCCATCATCTGTTCCGTTTGTAATTCTTTTAACAGCATCCACTAATTTTTGTAAAATATCATTATCCCTTGGATGACCTTTAAATCAAACAACAATCTTTTCTTGTTCAGAAACCTCGGGAGTAGTGGCAATAGCGTATTTTTTGATAGCCAATAAAGTTTTACCATTACTAATAGCATTCTCTAGATTT
>JBOGBM010000022.1:0-1842 GCA_051656205.1 Metamycoplasmataceae bacterium | reverse complement strand
GGATTCACTAATAATAATTGCTTGAGGTATTATTGATTCAATGATAGTAATTACTTCAGGCACAATACTATCAATTTTAATTCCAAATTTAATACCATTTGATTTCAGTGTTAAAGCGATGAGTTCAAAATTTTGTAGATTTGTTGATTCAAGAAATTTAACAATGAAAACAATTCCTTTATATTGTTTAATTTTATCAATATTTTGTAGTATTACATAATCATTAACATCAATTAAATATTGATCTAATTTTTTTAAAGAATCTAATTGAAGATAAAAATATTCGTCTTCTATTGAAGGTAAGATATTATCTTTTTCTAAAATCTTTTCTGTTCAAAAATTAATAGGATAATCAATTTTAGGCTTAATATAATTCGCAATAATGTTGTTGTTGTTTTTGTAATCTTTAATTGGTATTTTGATAGAAGTAAAATTTCTATTTTTTATCATTTCATTTAATAATGAATAATTCTCTTTAAATTCCTCAAATTCATTAAAAAAAATATTTTTCGTACTAAAGTAAAATATTTTTTCTAATTGCGTAGATTTGATGAGTGAAAAATAAATACGATTCATTACTTTCAATAAATCTTTTTGATCGAAAAGATTCTTGCTTTCAACTACTGCTATTGAATCACAATATGCATCCAGATTCTTCGAAGCTTTTATTTTTTCAAATTTTGCAATAATTTTTTTTATTTCAGTTTGAGTCATCTCACTTGTTTCACCATAAACTACTAAGATAACTATATTTTTAGAAATGAAAAAATCAAGATTTTTCATTTTTAGATTTTCGAATAATATTGTTACAAATTCTTTGAAAGTTGCATGATCCTTACTTCTTAAGTTGAAAGCAAGGAAAGATTTGTATGGATTTTTATTTTCAAATAAATCTTCTCTAGTTATTATCCTTAATCCTTTTGGTAACTTCTTGACATAACTTCACTTGATTGTTGAATTTATCTCATTCTTGTTTTGAAAGAATTCAACAACCCATTCAATGCTGTAATCTGATTCTGGAGTAGTTTCGTTTTTAATAATAAATTTTACATATTTTTTATTGATTTTTATATCATCTAAGGCTGTTAGAAACTTTTCTTTATTATCAGCAGTTAAATTTCCTAAAAAGTCATCAATATCCATTCAACCTTCGCTGAAAAATTCGTCATCACTTCTTTTTGTAGAATCTATATCTATCATTTGAACTAAATCATATTTTCTAAGTCTGTTATTTTGTAAATCAATATCAACAAGAAAAATACCACTGTTTGACTTTGATTCATTTTTCTTTTGAACTATCATTATTACAAAAAAAAGAATAGCAAGAGATATTATTAGTATTGAAAAAATGGTTGCAAGGATGTAAATGGCTATATTATCCATATTAGCTTAACCTTTCAATTGACTTATGATTTTTCAAGAATTGTTTCACACCAATTTCTTCTTTGTTGAATTTAATAGTAATTTTATCACCTTCTATATCTAATACAACACCGTCTCCAAAGGAAATATGCGAAATTAAATCACCTATTACATAATTCTTGCTAATTTTTATATCGTTTTCAAAATTTCTAATTGCAGTTAAATCACTTACATGTGTAGAAATATCTATCCCCATTTCAGAAATAAATCTTGATGGATACTTTTGATTAATAACATCGGCAACAAAATTTGTCCCTCGAGCTCCAGATATGAAAAGTTTTTCTTTTGCTCGAGTTATTGCAACATAAGCAAGTCTTCTTTCTTCCTCCATATATATTTTTTGTTGCTCTTCATCTTCGATTTGAGATATTCTAGCAGAGGGAAAAACATCTTCATTTAAACCAAGAATAAAGACATTTT
>JBOGBM010000021.1:0-2235 GCA_051656205.1 Metamycoplasmataceae bacterium | reverse complement strand
TCTGTGTTATTCTTATCGCTGAATTTTGTAATACAAATTGATCTTCTCTTTTTTTACGATTATGTTTTGTTATTGGTCTTTCAATCAATTTAAATGATGTAATGATTTCTTCGTTTTTAGCTCTGAAGAATTTATGTTCAATTGTCTTTTCGATTTCAAAAATAAAAAATGGAATTACACCAGCACAAATACCAATTATATATATTGATCAATGTGCTAAGTCATTAGTTGTTTTACCACCGAATATTTGAGATAATTGTTCAGTACTAATAACTGAAGTATCCAGAATGAAATCAGGTCTTTCGGCGAAAATTGAGGAAAGTTGAGGAACAAACACGGCTATTACAATTATTATTAAAGAAAATCCTGTTGCAATATAAACTCATTTATTTTCTTCAAATTTAGTTTTGAAAATTGAAATTGAAGATGACATACTAATGGATTTTAAAACCCCACCAATTGTAATTGACATAAATGCTGCAACTGAACCATAATAAAATCTTAAACCTGGAGCACCTAATAAAATCGCTACATATGAACCTAATCCATAACCGATAATTGTCATTACTCCACTTATAATTCCAGAAAATAGAATTTGGAATAAAAGTCCTCCAGCTAAAATAGACTCATATTTTGACCTAGGTCTTTTATTCATAAGTGAAGAAGTCGTTCGTTGCATCCCTAGCGCAACTCCCGGTAGACTTTCAATAACAATGTGATTAAGCAATATTTGGATTGTCGTTAATGTAGTTTGAAAACGAATATTACTATTTAAATATTCTAAACCTGATTCATTAGGAGCAGTTCCGGGAGCAAAATCATTAGCGGTAATGGTACCTCAACCAAATACTTCAAAGGCAACATAAAAAACAAACATACCAACTACTATAGAAACCACTCCAGCAATATTAGTACTTAAAAGAAATTTAACAATTCTTCTTATATTATCATAAATACTTCTTCCTGATTTTACAGATTCAACAATTGTCGCAAAGTTATCATCAGTTAGCACCATATCAGCTGCACCTTTAGAAACATCAGTTCCAGTAATTCCCATGGCACAACCAATATCTGCAGATTGAAGGGCAGGAGCATCATTTACACCATCTCCAGTCATGGCAACAACTTGATCTCTTGATTGTCACGCTTTCACTATTCTTAGTTTATTAACAGGAGAGACTCTAGCAAAGACGGAATATTTTTCAATGTTTTCATTTAAATATTCATCTGTTAATTGATCTAATTGAACACCAGTAATTGCTAAATCATCTTGATTTCTAATTATTCCTAAATCTTTCGCTATTGCAATTGCAGTATTCAAATGATCCCCAGTAATCATGACTGGTTTAATACCGGCCGCAATACATTCTTCAATTGATTTTTTAACTTCTACACGTGGAGGGTCAATCATACCTATTAATCCAATAAAAGTTAAATCTTTTTCAACCATTTCTGGTTTAAGATCTTCTAATTTACCTAATTTTTCATCATATTCTTTTATAGCTATTGCTAGAACCCTTATTGATTTATTGCTTCAGTTATCATTTATAATTGTCGCTAATTCACTATTAAAATTTTTACATTTTTTAAATAGAATATCTGGGGCACCTTTGACTATAACCATTTTCTTGCCATTAATATTATTAATAACTGTCATTAATTTACGCTCAGAATCAAACGGAATATTTCCAATCCTTTTATTTTCAAGTTTTCATTTTTCAACTGAGAAACCTTTTTTTAATGCAAGTTCAACAATTGATATTTCAGTTGGATCACCAATGGCGGGTTTAGCATCTTTTACATTATCTTCAGGAACAATACTGTCTGTACAAAGAGTAGCGGCCTTCAATAAAAAAATTTGATCATCATTAAACGATATATCATCAACACTATCAGAATTAGATTCATTTGATCAAAATTTGACGATTGTCATTTTATTCATTGTAAGAGTTCCGGTTTTATCTGAACAAATTACAGCGGTAGATCCAAATGTTTCAACAGCAGCAAATTTTTTGATAAGACCATTTTTTTCAGACATTCTTTTAACACCAATCGCTAAAATAATATTAACTATAGCACTCAAACCTTCAGGTATTGCTGCAGCAGCTAATGAAACCCCTAATAATAAAGAAGGTTGAAAGGCAGATAAACCATTTTGAATAACTCCTTCAATGACAAAAAGCGAGAATAAAAAAGTAAGAACAGTTATAGTTATTCCCACAATCCCTAAATACA
>JBOGBM010000020.1:0-1663 GCA_051656205.1 Metamycoplasmataceae bacterium | reverse complement strand
ATCGTTTAAATGTTGCTATTACTAGAGCAAGATCAAAAATGATTGTTGTTAAATCAATGACTGGTGATGAAATTAAAATTTCAAATATAAATAATAAAAATGCAATAATATTTAAAAAATTTATTGAGTATTTAGATGCTACAAAAGCTAATAAAACAATTGAAATCGTCAATTCCGATATGGAAAACATAGATGAAATTAATGAAGGTACAATGCTATTGAATTTAGAAAAAAATGATAATAAGATCGAAATAGATGATTTAGATTTTACATCTGCAATTTCTAAAAATATTTATGGAGATTTAATTAAGAATTTAAGTAATAAATATGAGATACAAATAAACATTAAAGTCGGATCTAAAAAAATTGATTTACTAATATTAGATAAAAAATCTAGAAAAATATTAAAAGCACTATTGATTGAAGAATGAAAAACAAATCGTTCAGTTAAAGAAATGATTGAAGAAATAGATCGTCAATACTTCCTTGAAGATAGAGGATATAGTGTCTTTAAAATTAAAGAGTATGAATGAAATATTGACAAGATAAAATTGATTGACAAGATAAAATCTTCATTAGTTAATGATTCCAGTCAATTAGATTATATTATTTGACAATCGGAGAAATAATAAAAACCTCATTAATGAGGTTTTTTTATAAAGAAGTGTTATTATTATTTTGTATAAAAGTATTACAATTAATATAAATTCAATACTTATAAAAGGAGAAAAAGATGAATGATAAAAATATTGAAAGTTTAAAAATATTGCAAAGCTCATTAATGGTTTTCACCAATAAGGTTTACAATCTTCACTGAAATATGGCAAATAAAAATTTCTTTTCATTGCATAAAAATACCGAGAAATTATTTAAAGAAATGACAAAGTTTTATGATGATGTGGCTGAAAAAATTGTAATGAATAATCATTTTGCAATCGGAACCTTAAAAGATCAATTGAAATATAGTGTAATTGATGAAGTTGAGCCTAAAGATTTTAATGAAGATGACATATCTAAAATTATTGTAAAAGATTTAACAACAATAATTAGTTTGTGTGATAAAGTTGAAGGAAAAAATACTATTCAACCAATGTTAGATGAAATTTATATTTCAGCAGATAAATGAAGATGACAATTTAGCAAAATTAGCAAATAAGAAAACAAAAAAGCAAGAAAGATTCCTTGCTTTTTTTATTGAGATATTATTTTCTAGATAATAAATAATTTTCTAAGATTATTTGTGCTGCTAATTTATCTCTATTCTTTTTTTGATTCTTTCTTGAGAGATTCATATCTATCATTATATTTGTTGATTGTTTCGAAGTATATCTTTCATCAAATAAAATAACAGGTATTTTAAAATGATCTTCTAGTTTAACTTTAAATTTAGCTACAATGTTACTCATAATAGAAGAATCACCACTCGGCATTAATGGATTACCTAAAATAAAGGCTTCAATCGGACCTTTTTCCAACTTTATTTCTTCAAGTCTAGATAGAACTTTGTCAAAATCTTGCACTTCATAAAAAATTGTTTCAAGTGGTTGCGAAATAATTTGCAATGGATCAGTTATAGCAATACCACATTTTTTAGTTCCTAAATCTAACGCCATTAATCGTTTCATTATAATAAGTTCTTAATATCTTCAAAAGTGATTTCTTC
>JBOGBM010000019.1:0-9691 GCA_051656205.1 Metamycoplasmataceae bacterium | reverse complement strand
TTTAGATTTTGGAAAAGAAGTTGCTCTTAAATCTTTGATAGAATCGTTGAAAAGAATATTAAATAACACTAAAGATGCCGAAATTATTCTTGAAACTATGTCAGGAAAGGGAACTGAAATTGGTTCTAATTTAGAGGAATTAAAATTTGTTTTAGAGCAAGTAAATAGTTCTAGACTAGGAATTTGCTTAGATACATGTCATTTATGAGATGCTGGTTATGATCTTAAAAATGATTTGGAAGGATTTATTAAAAAATTAAAAGACTTAGATTTACTAAAATGAGTAAAGGTTATTCATCTGAATGATTCAAAAAATGATTTATCCTCACATAAAGATCGTCATGAAAATATTGGTAAAGGTTTTATCGGAGCGGAAACTTTAAAGAAATTTATGCATCATCCAGCCTTTGAAGGAATATGTACAATCTTAGAAACTCCTTGAGTTGATAAAAAACCAATTTACAAAGAAGAAATTGAATTATTATTAAAAAAATAAAAGAAAAAGAATTGTTTTAACAATTCTTTAACATATGGTGCCCAAAGAGGGACTCGAACCCTCATGAACTTGCGCTCGGCAGATTTTGAGTCTGCTGTGTCTACCATTCCACCATTTGGGCATGATTATAAATTATAAATTAAATTTAAGCAATAAATCCAATTTGTAATATTAATTATTTATAAAACTAATAAAATTGTGTTTTGAATTTTGGTTGTATATTGACGATTCATTATTAAAACTAAAAAGGGTATTTTAGTATATAATTAATAATATTAATTTAAGGAGATAAGAATTCATGATTGAAACACTTTTAATGGTAATTTTATTAGTAATATCTGTTTTCCTTATTTTTATTGGGTTTTTAATGTCTCCCGACTCAAATTCTTTCTCAGGAGCACTAGTAGGTTCATCAGATCTAGAATTATTTAATGTTTCAAAAGAGAAGGGGTATAAATTGTTTCTTAAATGATCAATGATTATAAGTGGGTTATTGTTAATAACAATCGCTATTGTAGTAAGAATTTATGTGAATATAAATGCTTCTTAATATTAATGATTTAAAAGAATTTATTAACGAAAAAAATGAAGTATCTTTTATAGAAATTGCCAAGGAATTTAGAATTTCGATTAATCAAAATCGAGAATTGACATTATTTCTTAATTCTTTAATTAAAAATGGCATTATTATGCAAAATACGAAGAAGAATTTTTTCGTTCCCACTATTATAAATAAAATCATAACAAAGATAAAAATTAATCCTAAGGGCTTTGGTTTTGTAGATATTAATGAGAGAGAAGCTGCATTTATTTCTTCTAATAATATTCATGGAGCAATGGATGAAGATGAGGTTGAAGTCATTATTATGAATGACACTATCAAACCAGGATCATTTATAGGAAGCGTTGTCAGAGTTGTTAAAAGAAAAAATGAATATCTATATGGAACCATAGAGAAGAATGGACAATATTTTGATTTCATTCCTTTGATTCAAAAAATTAGAAATCGTTTTAGATTTGTAAATAAAGAAATGCTTAAAGATAAAATGTTTGTTAAGGCAAAAATTGAGGATATTAATTCGGAACACATTCTCTTAAGAATAGTTAAAAATATTTCAGATATTAATAAACCATATGCTGATATAAATTTATTATTGGAATCTATGGAAGTGGATGATACTTTTAATAGTAAAGTTTTAGAAGAAGCTAGTAAAGTTCCGACTGTAGTTCAAAACATTTCTGAATTTGGTCGTGTAGATCTTCGAGATAAATTAATAGTTACGATTGATGGAGAATCGACAAAAGATTTTGATGATGCAATCACAGTTAAAAAACTCGATAATGGTAATTATTTTTTAGGAGTTTACATTGCAGATGTTGCTTATTATGTCAAAGAAGATAGCGAAATAGATAAACAAGCATTTTCAAGAGGTACATCTATTTATCTTATTGATAAAGTAATTCCAATGCTTCCCGAAGTTTTATCGAATGGAATTTGTTCTTTGAACCCTAATGTAGATCGATTTGTTCTAGCGTTGGAAGTTGAAATTGATAACTTTGGTAAAGCAATAAATCCTAGACTTTTTCCTGCACTAATTAATAGTAAACATCGTCTTACATATAATCAAGTTGCTGATTATCAAACTAATGAATATATTCTTAAAGATAATGAATTGGTAAATATGTTAAAGGAATCATACGAATTATCAAATATTTTATCAATCAAAAAGAACAAAGAAGGATATATTGATTTTGAAATTGAAGAACCCATAATTCAGCTTGATGAAAATGGTAAAACAAAGAACATCATTTCCAAGAGTAGAAAATCTTCAGAAATTTTAATTGAAAATTTTATGGTTTTTGCTAATGAAACTGTTTCTAAAATTGTTAGTGATTTAAAAGTTCCAAATATTTATAGAATCCATGAAAAACCAAGTGATGAAAAAATTATGATGTTTCAAAGTATGCTAAATATTTTAGGTGTAAAAATTACTCTTCCACATTCAGGAAGTCCCATTGAATTTTCAAAAGCTATTAATTCTATTAAAGATGTTCGATTTGATGATCTTATTAAACTGTCTCTTTTGAGAACTATGCAAAAAGCAAAATATGAATCTAATAATATTGGGCATTTTGGTTTAGCATCTGAATACTATTCACATTTCACTTCACCGATAAGAAGATATCCTGATTTAATTTTACATAGAATCATTTGAGAAGTAATGATCAAGAAAAATAAAGATTATGCTAAAGAAATGGTAAATAAAATTGATTTAATTTGTAGTCAATCATCTAAGCAAGAAGAACTAGCCGTTTCTATTGAGCGTAAAATATATGACGTTAAAAAGGCTGAATTTTATGAATCGAAAATAGGAAAGATTTTAGAAGGTATGATTGTTTCGGTTAAAAAATTTGGATTGTTTATTGATTTCCCGGATAAAGTTTGTGGTTTTGTTCATGTTTCTAATATTCCGGATGGACCATACAATATGTCTAATAACGGATTGCAATTGTATAATGAAAGAAAAACCTATACAATTGGCGACACTGTTTTTGTTAAAATAACAACTATTTCAAAACTAGAAGGTAAAGTTGATGGAGTTATTATTAATAAATAAGTTATTTAGGACATATATAGATTTAAGTGTCATATGTGATAAAATAATATTGTTAAAATAGGTTCGAATGTCAAAAATTATAAGTAAAAATAAAATTGCCAAATTTGATTATGAGATAGTTGAAAAATATGTTTGCGGAATTGTTCTATTGGGTTGAGAAGTTAAATCAATCAGAGCAGGTAATGTAAATCTTAAAAATTCATTTTGCTCATTTTTGAAAAAAGAATTGTTCGTTTCTAACATGCATATATCAAAATATATGTTAGTTGAAGGTGATGAAACTAGAGCAAGAAAACTTTTACTTAAAAGAAGTGAATTGAACAAAATTTTAACAAGAAAAGAAAAATATAGATATTCAATAATTCCATTAGCTTTAATGTGAGAAAACGGAAATGTTAAACTTGAAATTGGACTTGGAAAAGGAAGAAACAAGGCTGATAAGAGATCTTATATTATTGAGCGTGATGAGAAAAAAAGATTAAAAAGTATTTTATAAAATGGGGATGTAATGGATTCGACAAGTTTAAGGCTTGTTATTCTGCAGTAGTGTAGTAGACTATAAATACTAAGGCTTTTTTCAAACGGAAAAGAACAAACAAACGAAGACTACTCACATTTAGTGATGTCTTCAAACAACTCAAATCTAGCATTTGCTTAATTTAGCAACTAGTTGTTATTATTGCTCTCCTTGGCTTTAATAATATTATTTTAGGATATGCGGGTGGATTTGATTAAAACCCAAAGAATTCTTAATCAACCTCTACTAATTAATTTTTGTTTATTTCAATATTAGATAGTTGTAATAGGTAAATAATCTAAACTGTAGACGGATAGCTCTGTTTTGATCTTGGACCCGGGTTCGACTCCCGGCATCTCCACCATTTGGTTTAAAATACCACCAAAAATCTACCACTTATTAAAGGTAGATTTTTTTATTAGGATTTGTTCTTTTCTCAAATTTCAACCATTTTAGTTTCTAATTTACTGTGCTTACTTGGACTGTAAAATTCGGTGTTTTTTATCTCATCAGGAAGGTATTGTTGTTTAACTCATGAATTTTTATAATCGTGAGGATATTTATAACCTCCATGACCTAGCTTAGTGTGTGATTTATAATTATTATCTCTTAAATGCTTAGGAACTCGATATAGTTCACCATTTTCTAAACTTGATAAAGCATTATCGATTGCAAGATATGCTGAATTTGACTTAGGAGATAAACACATTTCAATAACAATTGTTGAAAGTATTTGATTAGCTTCTGGAAAGCCAACTTTAACAACAGCTTCCATTCCAATTACTACCCTAGAAAGAAGTGTTGGATTTGCAAGACCTATGTCTTCATAAGCTGAGGAAATAATCCTTCTTGAGATAGAAATAAGATCTCCTGCTTTAATTAATCTTGCAAGATAATAAATTGCTGCATCGACATCGCTTCCTCTTATTGATTTATGAAATGCAGATTGTAAATCATAAAATTCATCCCCATAACTTGATGACAACGAGGAAGTTAAGGGGCTAATTGAATCTAAGAGTTCTTTAGTAATTTCTTGATTTTTATAAAGGGAATTAATTATGTCTAGTGTATTAATGGCTCTTCTTAGATCTCCATCTGTATTTCAGGAAATCAATTTTAATACATCGTCAGAAATATTTATTTTTAATTTCAATGCTATTTTCCTTAAACCTTCTAAAATTTCTTGCTTATTAAGTTGTTTTAATTGAATTATTTGACATCGACTTCTAATGGCAGGATTTACTACAAAGAAGGGATTTTCTGTAGTTGTACCAAAAACTATTAAATTTCCTCATTCTAAATAAGAAAGTAAGATATCTTGTTTATCACGATTCATTCTGTGAAATTCGTCAATAATAATTACGAAATAATTGTCGCTCTTTAAATTTTTAGAAAGTATTTGATCTAGATCATTTTTTTTATTTATAGTTGGGTTAAATAATTCATAAGGAATATTTAAATCATTGCAAATTGATATTGCCATTGATGTTTTACCCGTTCCTGGGGGTCCATAAAAAATACATGAAAATAATTTTTTATTATTAATCATTTTCATAATTATTCCATCATTTCCAAGTAAATGAGATTGACCAATAATATCTGTAATGTTGTTGGGTTTTAAATAATTGGAAATAAGTTTTTTCATAATGAAATTATATATTATTTAACGCAAAATAAAAGTACCCTGAATAAAGTACTTTTATTATATAAAACATTTTAAGTTATGCTATTCTAAATGAGAATAACTCTCAACATATTTTCCATTCCGTTTATTTATGTAATCTTCAATAACGGTAGGTAAGAATGTTATAGCTATAAAAATTATTAAGACAATAACTAACATAACCCTTCCGATTATATCTTCATTTGATAAATCAGGGAGATAATATATGGCCATCAAATCAAATATTGGTGCAAAGATAGCTACAAATAATGATATTGACATTATTATAATCGCAGAAAGTGCCATAGGTTTGAAATATTTCTTTTGATCAGTGGCGACTTTTTGAGTTTTTCTATTTTTTAAACAACCATAGATAGCAGCTGCTATAAATCCAAATGCAAACAATGAAGTTCAGTTTGCCATCAAATCAGCAAAGTTATATAGGTTTTCCATTCCTGTTCCATACCCAATATCAGCATATCCGCCAGGTATATAAGCGAAGACACCAATTAATATGAATATTGCAATAACTGGAATGGATGTTACTAAGGAATAAATAATTCCTACTTTTGGTTTATCAGAATTTAATTGATTTTTAAATCTAGAAGAAAATGGTAGTTCACCTTCTTGAATCAGATTTTCAATAAATCTAGGAGCTCACATTGCAAATCCATTGATAATTCCTAAAATACCAATACCAATTAGAATATTAACAATTCCAAAAATTCAACCATTTCCGTTTTCTAATAATCATTGACCAAAACCAAAGAATGACCCTGTACCATTTAATGACATTGAGATAGCAATTGTAAGATAGATAACTGTTACTAATGATAAACCTAATAAAATAGCAAGAGGAGTTTTTTTAGGTTCTTTCATTTCTGAATTTAATCCTGATGTTACATAAAAACCATCATATGCAAAGAATATTCCAGCAATTGCAATAAACATTCCAAATCCTGGCGTCATGGCGGAAAGTGACTCTATACCTGTATATTCAGGTTTAAATCCAGGAGTTACAGGTGTTTCAGGTGTTGCACCAGTTCCTATAAATATGAATCCCATCAATGCTGCAACAACCAATGGAATAAATTTCACAGCTGTAATTCCTAAATTATGAATGTTTCCTGCTCTTGAAGAATATCCAGAAACTAGAATGAAATAGAGTACTATCACCACTGCTATTACTGATCAAATAAGTCAATCTACATCAGTGTCAAATAAAAATGGAGCGAGTTCGCCAGTAGTACTATGAGTCCAGACCCCAATACCATCTTGTAATTGTATTATAAAATATAAGGGCATGAAAAAGTAATTAAGCGGTAAATAAATATAGAACATGAAATTCTTTGCCGCTTTATACATTATTCTTGAGTTAAAAGTTTTACATCAACCTATTAAAGATAGATTATCATCTTTACCTCCAGCTACTTCTATTAGAGCCAAAGCCATTGCAATAACAGCAAATCCTGCTAATATTCATGTGAAAATCGCTAATACTAGACTTCCGTGAGAACCATCTAGAACAGCTTTAGATTTTAGAAATATTCCTGCCCCGATTGATGACCCTACAACAACAAGCATTGCGGAGAAAAAGGAAATCTTCTTCTTCATTGGCGCATCTCTTAAACTTCCGGGGGAATTTTCTACTGAATTTTCAGTATTACTTATTGCCATAATAAATCCTTTCGTGATTATGTTTATTAAATTAGTTTAATTATACTATTAATGTGACATCTTTAGAACATAATATAATTTTTATATATCTAAAAATTTGCTTATTAGTTAAATGATAAATCATTTATGAATTAGTTTTTGATTGAAATGTTTAATAATATTATTAATATACTATTTTTGTTCCAGAATCACCACTTAGTGCTTCATTAACTTTGTGTAAATCGGCAATAATAGCAATTCTATTTTTATTTTGTTTTACAAATTCAATTGCCGCTTGTACTTTAGGTAGCATACTTCCAGGAGCGAATTGGTTGTTCTTTATGTGTACTTGTAATTCAGAAATAGTAACTTGTTTAAGTGCTTGTTGATTTGGCTTATTATAATTAATGAATACTCGATCAACAGCCGTTAAAATAATGAGAATGTCAGCGTCAAGTTTGTCACTCATTTTTGAGAGAGCAAAATCTTTATCAATAACTCCATCAACACCTTGATATCCATCTTTTGTTTTGATGGTAGGAATTCCTCCTCCGCCTGATAAAATAACACAAGCACCTTCATTAACAGTTCTTCTAAAAGTATCAATACCAATAAAATCAATTGGTATTGGACTAGGAACTACTTTTCTAAAACCTCTACCGGAATCTTCTATAATGGTGCTATTAGGATTGTTTTTATTAGCATCATCAAGTGTTTGATAAAAAGGACCAACAGGTTTAGTGGGATTAGTAAATGCTTTATCATTAACATCGACAATTGTTTGTGTTAAATAATAAACAACATCCTTTTTAATATTCATTTTTTGAAATTCATTTGTGATTGCGGTTAATAAATGAAACCCAATATATCCTTGTGACATAGCGCCAGCTTCAGCGAAAGGGACATGTGGAGTTTTGGGATTAGATTTTTTAGCATCAGCAAATGAGTTGAAAATCATTCCTACTTGAGGTCCATTACCATGACCAACAGTTACTTGGTGACCTTGTTTAACTAAATCCGCTATTTTTTTTGCCGGAATATTAACTAAAGATTTTTGTTCTTCAGGATCATTTCCTAAAGCATTTCCTCCTAAAGCGATTACAATTTTAGACATTTTATTAATAACCTATTGTTGCAAGCATTATAGCTTTTATTGAATGCAATCTATTCTCTGCTTGATCGAATGACTTATTATATTTAGATTGAAAAACTTCATCAGTTACTTCTATCTCACCTTTTTTCACAATCGGATATTTTTTACCAAATTTTACAGAAACCTCTTTTGCAAATTCGGTATGATCATCATGAAATGCTGGTAAACAATGCATGAATATCACATTTTCTTTAGCTGCTTTTATCATTTTCATATCAACTTGGAATTCTTTTAATTCATTAATTCTTTGATCAAATAAATCAAATGATTCTCCTAAAGAAACTCAAACATCAGTATAAATAACATCGGCATTTTTAGCAGCACTAATTTTGTTGTCACTAAATGTTAGTGAACCACCATTTATATCGAAAAGTTTTTGACATTCCTTAATAACACTTGGTCTTATCCCTTTATGATATTTTTTAGGTCCACATAATGTAACGTGCATTCCCATAAAAGCTGCACCAATTAATACTGAGTGACCCACATTGTTTTTTATATCTCCAATGAAAACTATTTTTTTGTTCTTTAAATCTCCAAACTGTTCCTTCATTGTCATGTAATCAGCAATTATTTGTGTAGGGTGTTCTTCATCAGTTAAACCATTTCATATAGGTACACCTGAATACTTAACTAAAGCATCAATATCAGCTTGAGCAAATCCCCTGAATTCAATTCCATCATAAAATCTTCCTAATACTTTAGCAGTATCTTCGATAGATTCTTTTTTACCAAAATTAGATCCTTGAGGTCCAATGTATGTTACACCAGCTCCAAGATCAGCTCCCGCCACCTCGAATGCACATCGTGTTCTAGTTGAATCTTTTTGAAACATTATCGCAATATTTTTGCCTTCGAAAGGCCTGTTTCCTCTTTGCAAACCTTGATATTTAGATTTTTTTAAATCAATTGATAAATCAATTAAATAATTAACATCATGTGTTGTGAAGTTTAGTAGTGAATCCAAACTTCTTCCTTTTAAATTTACAGCCATTTTTTTCCTTTTTATTATTTTATTTTATTTTTCAATTCTATCTCTAATTAAAGGCATAGACATGCAGCGTGCCGAACCCATACCTAGAGATAATTGATTACCCAAAAAGGATAATACCTTTATTCCATGTTTTTTTAGTGCTGCTTCGGTTTTCTCATTTCTACTATAACCAACAACAACACCAGGTCTGATGACTAAATAGTTTGTGGCATCAAAATGTGTTTCGAGATCTATAGAAAGATGTGAAGCTCCCTCTCCTGCAACAGGAATTAATATTGGTTTTTTGCCAATTATTTCTTCCAGCATTTCTTCAAGAGAGATATTTAGTTCGACTACTGAATGATCATCTCCATTAACTTTTATTTTTCAAATCTTCAAAGTTCCCATCATATTTGGCGAATATAAAAATTTATCAAAATCTAACATAGTTAATCAGGTGTCTAAATGCATTAAATTTTTCTTTTTTGGGACATTTATTGCAATTATCGTTTCGAATGAATTATCCTTCCTAAATTTCAACATGTTGGCAATATGTTCTATTTCTTCAAACTCTGTTCTTTCTGATACTCCAATAACTACTGTTTTTGAATTATA
>JBOGBM010000018.1:0-4331 GCA_051656205.1 Metamycoplasmataceae bacterium | reverse complement strand
TTTAACAAGGAGTTTAAAGTAATTTCTGGATTTCTAATCATTGCGATTGCTGCATCTAATATCTCAATTAAATTATGTGGTGGAATTTCAGTTGCAAAACCTGAAGCAATTCCTCGAGCACCATTTACTAATAAATTTGGTAAATATGAAGGTAGAACAACAGGTTCTTTTTCAGTATCATCAAAATTAGGCGCAAAAGGTACTGTTTTTTTGTCCAATTCATCCAACATTAAACTAGCAATTTTTTCTAACTTAGTTTCAGTATATCTCATTGCAGCAGCTGGATCATCATCAATTGATCCTTTATTACCGTGCATCTCTACAAGAGGCATATTCATTTTTCAATCTTGACCCATTCTAACCAATGCTTCATAAATTGAACTGTCACCATGAGGATGATACTTACCGATTACATCTCCGACAATTCTTGCCGATTTTTTAAAAGTTTTATTGTGTTGCAAACCTAATTCAGACATTGAAAAAAGGATTCTTCTTTGAACAGGCTTTAATCCATCTCTAACATCAGGAAGCGCTCTTTGTTGAATGATATATTTAGAGTAACGAGCAAAACGATCAGACATAATGTAATCTAATGATTGGTGTTCTAGTTTTTCATTATCAATAAAATCGTTTGTGTTTTCTTTAGCCATTTGTTACTCCTTATCTTTCTATTTCAAAATCATCTTCCATTGTGAATTTAACATTTTTGTTAATTCAATCTTTTCTTGGTTCAACGTTATCTCCCATTAGAACTGAAACTCTTCTTTCGATAATTGCCACATCATCAAGAGTTATTTTGATTAATGTTCTTGTTTCTGGATCCATTGTTGTTTCTCAAAGTTGTTCTGAATTCATTTCACCCAGTCCTTTATATCTCTGGATTTCAACATTACTTTTTTCTTTTAAAAAGTTTTTCAATTCTTCTTCATTTCATAAATATTCTTGAACGACCTTACCCTTTTTAGTGTATTTAAGCTTGAATAAAGGCGGTTGAGCAATATAAACCATTCCTGCAGTAATAAGCGGTCTCATATATCTAAAAAAGAATGTTAATAGTAATATTTGAATATGAGCACCATCTGTATCGGCATCAGTCATGATAATTATTTTGTGATATTTAGCTTTTGCAATATCAAAATCAGAACCAATTCCGGCACTGATAGTATTTATAATGGTTCCAATTTCTTCGTTTTTTAGAATATCTAGTAATTTAGCTTTTTCAGTATTGATGATTTTTCCCCTTAAAGGAAGGATAGCTTGATATTTACGATTACGACCTAGTTTAGCACTACCTCCAGCTGAATCACCTTCAACTAAAAACAATTCTTTTTCACTAGGTATTTTACTTTGAGCTGGAGTCAATTTACCTGAAAGAATTTTTACTTCGCTAAGTTTATCCTTTGTTTTTCTTGAATCAGCCCTTGCTTTTCTGGCCGCATCACGAGCTTCTTTCGATTGTCTTGATTTCATTAAAATTTTTTCAGAAATTTTTTTATTCTCATTTAATCAGAATTTAAAATCTTTTTGCATTACATCATCAACAAGTTTTTTAATTTCAGGTGTTGATAATTTATCTTTTGTTTGACCAGAAAATTCTAAGAATGTTTCAGATATCTTAACAGAAATAATAACTGTTAGACCTTCACGAACATCAGGTCCTTCAAAATTAGGTTCTCTAGTTTTAATATATCCTTTTTCACGCCCATAATCGTTAATGACTTTTGTCAGCATATTTTTAAAAGCCGTTTCATGAGTACCGCCTTCTTTTGTTTTGACATTATTAACGAATGAGATAATAGTTTCTGAATAACTGTCGGTATATTGCATTCCGATTTCAACTTCCATATCTTTATTTTTATCCTTTAAAAAAACAACATTAGAAATATTGGTTTTATTTGAGTTAATAAATTCAACAAATGATTTAATCCCATCATCATATTTAAATTCTTCTCGACCGCCACTAATTTCATCTTTAACAATAATTTTTATTCCTGATAATAGGAAAGAAGATTCTCTTAATCTTTCAGCGATAATTTCATATGAAAGTTGCGAGTGTTTAAAGATTTTATAGTCAGGTCAAAATTGGATTTTAGTTCCTCTTTTTGTAGTTGGTCCGATTTCATGTGTTCTTTCAATAATAGTATCACCGTTTTCGAATGAAGTTACATACTCTTTTTTATCACGATACACAGTTGCTATTAGTTTCGAAGAAAGAGCATTAACAACTGAAGAACCAACACCATGTAGTCCCCCTGAAGTTTTATAAGTATCTGCATTGAATTTACCACCTGAATGTAATTCAGTAAAAACAAGTTCAACACCTGTTTTCCCTTCTTTATGCATGTCAATTGGAATCCCTCTTCCATTATCCTCCACAATGATTGAAAAATCTTTTTTAAGGGTTAATTTAATTTCTGTAGCAAAACCTGCAAGTGCTTCATCGACTGCATTATCAAAAATTTCTCAAACAAGGTGATGTAAACCATTTACATCAGTTGAACCGATGTACATTCCTGGTCTTTTTCTGACTGCTTCAAGACCCTTAAGGGTTATTAGTTTATCTGCGTTATAGTTAGACATATTTATTAATTATATATAATTTACTTTAATTTAGCAAAAGGTATTTTAATAATATAGAAAAATTTAAAATATTTGGATTATCTTAAAAAGAAATGTGTTAATAGTTGACGAAAAAAATGAATTTTAATAATATGAAAATTAAATTTAGTGAGATAATTTATTCATGAATAAAAATCCCATACCAGAAAATATTATTTCCAACTTTGAATCCTATAAAGCTGAAGTAAATAAGTCTTGAATATTATTGATTTCTTCAAGAGATATTTTAGAAAATAAACTTAGTAAGGAAACCATTAATAATCTTTCTTATCCTCACATTGTTGCTCTTTCAACTTTACTAAGAGCAGTTATTGAGAATCTAGCATTTTCGAGTTTTTGACATGAAAATAAAAATTCAATAAACAGAATAATTTTAGACCGTAAAGCTACTTCTTCTGAATTTATGGATGAAATTAAAAAGGTTAATGATAGTTGAGTGCCCAAAACTACAATTCATGATAAACATGGTGATCTTTCAGAAGAGTTGCTTAAAAAATATTATGAATTTTTAACACTTTTTTACAATAAGTCAAATGAGACAAAAGTTAACAACTTAAATTGAGGACCTAAAGACGATATTAAAAAAGTTCTTGAAACATTTGATTTAGTTATTGAAAGATTGTCTAACTTAGTATCTCATCATGAAGTAAAGCTATTTAATGAAAACTATGCTTACTCAATCACAATTAAAGATGATAAAGTAAATGGTGAAATAATAGATTTATCAAAAGAAAATAAAAAACCACAATAATGGCTTTTCTTATAAGAAAGAGGTAATTTATTTTTTTCTTTTCGCTTCCTCTTGCAATTCAACTATCCTGGCTAAATTTTTATCAATATTTTTAAGTAATTTCATAGCAGTTAGTGCCATTGTGACATCTTCTCATGTCATTTAATCATCTCCTCATTTTTAAGGATTAAGCTAGAAAAAAGTGACCTGATTCAATCTGAGCGTTTTGATTTTGAAAAATATAACCTTCATTGGCAGTTAAAATAATTTTATAGTAACCATCTATCTCATTAGAGATTAATTCAATTTGCATATTCTCAAGATTTTCAAGAGTTAAATCGTCTACTCCATAAAATAATTTGCTAAGGGTAGCTAATGAGCGATAATTCTCTCCTTCAATATCAGTATTATTAAGAATTGTAATATTTGTTGGTTCAATATTTAAAACAACAGGATCTGTCACAAATTCAATTGAACTTATTCGATCCACTTCTTCTCCATTAACTATGAAGACATAATCTAAATTAGCAACTAAAGTAACTACTTGTTTATTATTACCAGGCGTTGGTGGAGTTAATGTTGTTATTTCTTGAAGGTTAAATATATCTTCTAAGGTTATACCATCAAATAATTTTTCAAGAATTTCTAATTTTAATGCATAATCATCATTCAAGGGATTTATAATTTCTAGAAGCTCTGAATGATTAGGAATTTCAGTTAATGTTGTTTTGGTAGAAACATCAATAATTTTGTTTACCGTAAATTCGTTAGATTCTAATGAATAAAAACCATTACTAAATAAGAAACCAACCTCTTCAAATGAAATAGTAATTGTGTAGTAATTATCATTTGGATCTATTGAAGGATTTAAAACAATTTCCATTTTTTCAATATTTTCTTCCGTTAAATCTTTTTCACCAACAAATACTTTTTGAAGAACTGATAATTGTTTAAAATTTTCACCACTTATATCAATATTATT
>JBOGBM010000017.1:0-2207 GCA_051656205.1 Metamycoplasmataceae bacterium | reverse complement strand
AAGTAACGGTGGTGATACTCGATTCTCCAAAACTATTATTAATTGTTTGTATTCTTGAAGGAATCTCAATTGATTTAATAATATTATTTCCATATCATGGAGCAACTGGTGATTCGTCAAAACCTATATGTAATACATTTGGAGCTTGTTCTCAATCGGCGAGAGTAATATTTTCCTTAGTATGTCAACCCAAAGATTCTACGTCAGCTCTAAGTAAAACTGTACCCTCGAATATTCTTGTATTTGGGTTATTTTCAGCATTAAGAGTATCTGATGATAAATTTTCTAAAGTAACTAATTCACTATTTTTTTCATTATTATTTAATAAATAATGAGTGCTTACACTCAACCCAACAACAACTAATGATGTTGTTGTCATTAAAATCTTTAAATTTTTTTTACTTTTATCCATATTTATAAATAATCCTTTTTTTAAAACTATTGATTGAAAACAATCTAATAAAATTATATCATGTCAGAAAACATTAAAACAATTTTAGAATATTAATTTTAATATTTAAATTATTCAATAAAAAAGGAAATTTTAGTACTTTCTTGCGTTGTATTTATTTTAATTAGTTTGAGGTTTAAAATTTGAAATTAATATGTACGCTATTAAATATTTTAATTTTACAGATAAAGTAGTACAAAGAAATTTACTTTTTCTTAAAAACACTAAAAATAATTCTCATACTTTTAGTAGTTGAGTTAAAAATAAATTAATTTTTAGAATTATTTAATTTAGTGCCTACTTACTATAATTAAATTGAAATTATTCTTTTAGTTTATTACTCTAGGATAGTAGTATTAATAACTAATTATTGTCAGAATCAACTACTGTCTTTTTCTTTTGTATATATTTTCAGTAAAAGAATCCTCCAACACCAAGACCTACAACTGCCAAAATACCAAAAATAGAACCAACAATTGCGCCTGTATTATTAGATGATGGTTTAGTGTCATTAAAATTAATCTTTTTAATTTGCTCTTCCGTAAACCCTAAGGTATCCACAATACTCTTATAAGATTCATCAAGTACAATATCTTCTAATGAAAAAGTATTTTTGAAAGCGTTGCTTCCAATAGTAAATCCTTGTTTTGCTTGAATTTCAATATATTTAATATCTGTATCCATAAAAGCTTCTGGTGCAATATTACTAAAATTTTTAATATTTTCTCATTCAATTGTATTATCGTTTTCTTTTAATAAATTTTTAGCAATAAGTTTGTCAATTGTTCCACTTGTAGGAAAATCTTTTCAAATAACTGAACTTCATTGTGCTGAAGTTAAACCATAAGGAATTACCCCTTCTCTATATACAGAATAAGGAAAAGTGATTGACATCAGTGAAGGAGTGTTTTTGAATGCATCTGTTCCAATTGTAGTTACTGTTTTTGAAAGATTAATTGATGTGATTCTTGAGTTTTCAAAAGCATTATTACCAATTGATTTTAATTCTGATAAGGAATTTATTGATATCGATGATAAAGAATTTGTGTTTCTAAAAGCATTATTTCCAATTGCAGTTACTTTGTTTGGAAGTTCAATTGACATAAGAGGTAAGCCTTCAAATGCTCCGGTAGCAATCAAGGTAACATTAGGAGCTCAAGTAGTTCAATCAGAAAGTGTAATCTCAGTTTGTGTGTCTCAACCAATTGAAGTGATTGCAACTCTATCTAAAGTGGTTCCTTGAAATGGCACTCTTGTGGTTCTTCAATTGATTGAATCTCATTGAGTTTGAGTAAAACCATACTTAGCGACTGTCGGATTAGCACCCTTTAATGTCTCAAGCATCGAAACATTACTTCCTAATAAAGAATTTGTGTTTTGAAAAGCATTAGTTTGAATTATAGTGACTTTATCAGGAATAAAAATGGATGTAAGGGATAAATCACTAAAAGCTCCAGTAGCAATTGTGGTAACATTAGGAGCTCAAGTAGTTCAATCAGAAAGTGTAATAGTAGTTTGTGTATTTCAATCAATTGAGGTAACTGCCGCTCTATCTAAAGTGGTTCCTTGAAATGGCACTCTTGTGGTTCTTCAATTGATTGAATCTCATTGAGTTTGAGTCAGTCCATACTTAGCAACTGTTGGATTATCTCCCTGTAAGAATTGATTCATAGAAATATTTCTTCCTGGTGCACTAGTCATATTTAGAAAGGCGTTATCCCCAATTGTAGTTACTTTATCAGGGATGTATACCGAG
>JBOGBM010000016.1:0-3735 GCA_051656205.1 Metamycoplasmataceae bacterium | reverse complement strand
TAGATCTAAATAGAGATAAAGAATACATAACTCAAAACAAGGACATATTAACTAAAAAGATCAGATGAGACAATTACTTAAAAGGATTCTCATACTTCTTGTATTCATTGTTTATTGCATTATTGTCACTTACGTTCTTGTTCTCAGGTGCCCGCGAACTAGGTAATAATAATTTTCAATATCTAGATTTAGTTAATATTTTTATTGGTCTATTTGCGCTTCTAATTTCAGCTGGAGTTATCTCTTGAGTTTATAAAGGATCATTAAAAAAGTTATTCACGATTAATTATTATGTTACTCATTTATTTAATGCAATTATTTTATCTTTAATAGCTATAGTTTTATCGCTTCCAATATTTGCCTACCCTGTAGGCGGAACAATTCAGGAAATAAATGACGCCACTCAAATGCAAACACTAGTATTTGGTCTTGGAATATGTGCTTGATTTATTATTGGTGGAACAACACTAACAATTAATCTTAAAAAATCACAAGGAACATTTCCTACTTCGTGATTAAAATGAAAATTGGCCTTAGTTACTTTATTTACTTTCCCAGTTTTAGCAATGATTTCATGAGCATCAAGTTTAATGCCTGAAATGAAGACAGTTCTTTTAATAGTTCAATTAGGAGTATTTGTTGTTGGTTCGTTATATTCAATGTTTGCATATACATATGTAAAGTCATTCAAAGAGTTAATTCTTTCTGATAAAACAGAAAAAGAAATTGAAAAAATTGAATACCTTAGAAATATATCATTTTTAATGATTTTAGCCCCTTCTTTAACGCTTGTTATTTTAGGAATCGTGAAAGCGTTACCACTTTTAGGTGTATGATCAGGTTCAAGTCTTGAAATATTGTCTATTATTTCAATGGTTGTAGATGCTATTGTATTAATCGCTTATTTATTATTAATTATTTCATTTAAAAAACAAGGTAACAAAACCAAATTATTATCAAGTATAGATAATTCATTATTAATGGATTTCCTTACATGATTCTTATTAGTTAAAACAGTTATTATTGTCGGGCTTTCTCAAGGTGTTGAAATTTCGGTATTTATGTCACTTTCAGCTTGTTTTTTAGCAATATTTATTATTAATATATCAAATATTTTAATGAGTGTCAATTTCCCGAATATTAAAAATACTTCATCGACAATTATTAACATTGTTGCTTCAATGGCAATTTTAGGAATGGCATTATTTCAATCGACATTTACACCCGAATCTTCAACAAACATTTTTGAAGGAGCTGAAATCGTTATTCTAACCATCTTACCTGCTTTGATCGCTTCGTCAATTAATCTAGGAATTAAAATCTTATTTTTTTCTAAACTAAAAATTTCGAAAAAAGAAAAAGTTAGTAAAAAAGAAGAAATAGGTGAAAAAAAATCTTGAGAGAATACTTCATCAGAAGAAAAAAAATCTATGGAATCTCAAGAAAAAAGTAGCAAGGTTGGAGCATAATTATGAATATATTAAAAAACAAAAAAGCATCTTTAATTTTAAAAACATTAGGCAGTGTCATTGGTCTTACTGCTTCAACTGCATTATTAATCTCTCCTGGAGTTTCACAATCCAATAATATTAATTTAAAAACAAATGATTTAAATAGAAGTTTTAATGAAATATCAAAAGAGAATTTGTTAAACCCTGAATTTTATTTTGATACTTTTGATTTTAGGAATCCCGATCAAGGTGCAGCAACTCCTACAGAAATTCCTATTGCTAAAGAAGAATGAAATAGGATTAAAACTAATTTGGAAACATATAGTCAATTTTCTTCTAATCCCTCTTATCAATATATAATGGAGAAAATCGCAGCTTTGGAAGTATGAGCTGATTCTGAAAACTTTATTATTAGAGAAGCTTTACGTGATGCTGGGAAACTTGATGTTTGAGAAAATATTAAGGATACACTTGGATTCCAAGAGTTCATTGATGTTGCTGGCGAACCAGAAGAACTACATCAAAATATTCTGACATTATCAGGTCTAGTTTCAGGACAAAGTTCTACTCATAGAATAAGAGCTATTGAAAATAGACAGTCTAAAATTGTCAACCTTTTAACAGGAACGGTAACAGATATAAATATTCCTGGTGATTTTAGAACTGTTGTAACAATTGCTGAAATTGATTACCCAGCAGTTCAAGAAGACATTAAAATTGATTTTAGTTACTCTAACACAGCTTTTACTGGTCTTGCTGCTAGAGGTAGTTTAATTATTAGAAATAAAAATAATCAAATTTCTAATGATACTTTATCTAATAATAAGGATAACCTTGAAATATTTGGTAGATGAACAAACTTAGGTAATAATTCTATAGGTGTAAATAACTTTAGATCTACTTTAGACAATTTTGTACTATCAAAGACAGATGACGACAAACTGTTAGTTGTTGCTAGATTAAGAGATGGCGAACAATTAACAAATATTAGAACTGAAGGTATTTCTAATTTTGGTATTATCAATTCACAAATTGACAATATTCCTATTTATCCAACTACTGATATGATAGATTCAGTAAATTTCTATTCAACTAATTTACTTATGACAAATGCAAATAGTTCCAATGTTCCGGGAACTACCAATCCTAGAATTAATAAGAAATATGAATTTTATGTAGGTAGTGGAACTGAGTTTAATTTACTTTTATTCTACAAAAACATTGATGAAAATATTTATAAAGATTTATATGATTTTGAAGGAGACAAAGTTTCTTCAACTATTAAACAAAATATAAATGTCGGAGTTAAGGATGGAAATCCAATTAACCTTTCTACTAAGAATGTTGAATTTTCTGATGAAGTTCTTGCCGAATTAGGTTTACCAGAAACACGATTGGAAGAATTAGGGATCTCATTAAAAACCGAGAGATCGGTTTCAAACAATTTATACAAACAAGGTATATATTTAAATGATTTAATGGCTCTTGCCATTTCTGGTTCTCCAATTCCTTCTTCTGGTGGAGTAACCATTTCTCTTGGGAATAGAATGACAGATAAAATTTTCTTTGAAGATCCTGGATTTGTTCCAGTTAATCCTGTTGTTTCAGAAGTCTCAACAACTAGCCCAATCAAATGAATTAACTCTGAAAATCAAGTAATTTCAGAACTATCAAGAATTTATGAAGCGTGGTCAAGAGATACAGACCCAATTGGTCGTGATAAATTAGGTCAAAAATTCTATAACAAAGTTGATTATGAATTATCAGGTGGTAAATACAGAAATATTACTTGAAAAAATCAATCAAATGATTACACTGGTAAAGAAATGTATAGTAACATAGTTGAAGAATATGCAATCTATCAACAAATATTATCTCAATTAATTCCTTCTACTTCAAGTGAAAATTCAAGAAATATTTATGAAATTGGTCCTGGTGGGACAGCTCAAAATATTGTTAGAGGAACTTTATTATCAATTGAGAATAAAGCACAAAGAACTTTAATTATTGATAATGTTAAAGAAATTATTGACAGCACAAGTCCGATTAAGGATTCATTAATTGAACAGCAACTTGCCGAACTAGTTAGAATTAAATTTTCGGAAATGAAAACCACTCTTACAAATCCAATTAACACTTTCTATTATTTTGAAATTAAAAAATATTTGGATTCCGAATTAACAGATAAAACTAGATTATCTACAGTAGATTCTTTCTTAATATTTGATGAGGAAAATGGGCTATTCAATTTAAGAGGAAACCCTAGAATTTTAGAAACCGTTTC
>JBOGBM010000015.1:0-3240 GCA_051656205.1 Metamycoplasmataceae bacterium | reverse complement strand
ATACAGTTAAATTCAGCGAAAATGAAGTACCAATTTTTGGACTAAGACCCGCCGGTAATACTTTAATTAAATTGGATAAGAATTTTGTAACATCATTTATTATTTCCAACAATAAAGAGAAGATTTTATTAGTTAATGACAAAAATAGAATTAAACAAATTAATTTCTCAACTATTGCTTATTCATCACGAGCAACAAAAGGTGGAAAAATAATTACTCTTATTAGTTTAAAACCAACTATTGTTACTAAAATTTCAAATGCCAAGGACACAACTTTTATTATTAAGAATTCAAATGGTATTGCAATTGAAAAATATAAAATGGATAACAAGCAACAATCACTTGATAATAACTTCCTTAAAATTAGTAATGGTGTAATTAATGTTGAAATTCAAAATGATTTAATTCTTGATTCTAAGACCGAATATTTTAATGTCGTTCACACTGTTGAATCAAGTGATGAAACAATGAATGCTTCAGAACAAAAAATTAATGAAGCTTTCAAGAAAACTGAAGAAAAAATCAAAGAAATCGATAATGATAAAATTGATGCAATTTTAAAGAAATATAAAATATAGGAGAAGTATGGAATATCTAAAATATTATAAATACTTAGTCTCTTGAACAAGAAAAGAAGTAGAAAAAGCAGGAGCTAAAGGAGTAATTGTCGGGATAAGTGGAGGTATTGATTCTGCTCTAGTTGGAGCAATTGCTAAAGAAGCTTTTCCTAATGATTCTTTAGGAATCTTAATGCCAATATCCAATAGAATAAATGATTTAAATGATGGTTTGGAATTATGTAAAACAATTAAATTAGAATATCAAATTATTGATTTAAAGGAAGAATATAAGATTTTGACTCAAAAATTAAAGTTAACTCAGGATTTAACAAAAGCAAATTTGCAAGCAAGAATGAGGATGTCAACACTTTATGCAATTGCTCAAGAGAAATCATATTTAGTGTTAGGAACAGATAACTATGCAGAATTTTATTTAGGATATTTTACTAAATATGGTGATGGTGGATGTGACTTACTACCAATTATTCACTTGCATAAATCTGAAGTATTTGAAATTGCAAAATTACTAAAATTACCAAATTCAATAATTAATAAAGCTCCATCGGCTGGATTGTGAGATAATCAAGAGGATGAAAAAGAATTAGGTTTTACTTATAAAGAGTTTGAATCATTTATAAAACATGAGCCTGTTGATAAAAAAATTATTGAAAAAATCAACCTACAACATCACAAAACAAAACATAAAAGAGATCCAATTCCTAGGCCACTTGGAATGAATCAATATTTAAAATAAAGAAAAGAGAAATATATTATGAGTAAAGTATTAGTAATCGAAAGTAGCGTTAATGGTGAAAAATCACTAACAAATAAAGCTGTACAAATCTTCATCGAAAATTACAAATTAGTAAATCCAAAAGATGAAGTAGAAATTTTAGATTTAAACAAAGTCGATAAAGTTTCAAGAATTTTAACTTCAGAAAATTTCAATCAATTTTTTAATGAAGAAGCAGATAAACTAATTGAACAATTAAAATCGGCAGATAAACTTGTTATTTCAGCAGGAATGATTAACTTTAATGTTCCAACAGCATTAAAATCTTATTTAGATAATGTCCTACAACCTGGAAAAACATTTAAATACAAATATAAAGGTAATGGAACAAGTATTGGATTATTAAACCATGATGTTAAAGCACTACTTATCCTTTCTCAAGGGGCGACTCTAGGTTGATATGGTTTTGGTGAATTTGAGAAATATCTTCAAGGAACTTTAAATTTTATGGGTGTAAGTAAGGTCCAAACTGTAATGTATGATGGAACAAAAACAGATGCAAAATCTTCACTAACACCAGAAGAAATCATTGATAAAGATCATTTAATCTCTTTAGCAAAGAAATTTTAATTTCTGGTATTTTATTACAAATATAATATAATATATAATTAAACGAGGTTGATGATATGAATGAATTTAAATGAATAATTGCAGATTTAGATGGTACATTGATAGATCATAAAAACCATAACGAAATTTATCCTGAAGTTGTTGATGAACTACATAAAGCCATTAAAGGAAAGAAATTTTCAATTGCTACTGGTAGACACTATAAAGATGTGATAGATTTAAATAATAGATTTGGTATTAGTATGCCTAAAGATTCATATATCATTGGGCTTAATGGATGTCAAATATATTCAGTCGATAAACAAGAATTACTTGTAAATAGAGTTCTTGATGATCCAGTCGTTCATAGTGAGATTCCTAAAATTATGGCTTTTTTAGATAAAGAATTACCTCACTCTACATTAATTTTTGCTTATGGCGAAAATGAAAATATCTATTTTGTAAAAAATGATTCTGCTCGTTTTAAAGAAATGATTAAAACTACTATTGCACATGAGGATAATAGTACTGTTTTCAAATATTCAATTGTTCATGAGGTTAAAGACTTGAAAACTATTTCAAAATTATGTGTAGAATTTGATGATCCAATAAAAAATCCTCTAAAGCTAATGGAAAATTTAAGAAAAGTTTCTAATAAATTTGATTATGCAAATACTAATCCACATTTTATTGAAATAATTATGAAAGATATAAATAAAGCAACAGCTATTCAGCATATAAATAATAATTTCTACCAATTTGAACCTGAAGAAATGTTGGCTTTTGGAGATTCAGGAAATGATATTGAAATGCTAGAATATGTTGGAACTTCAGTAACTCGTAGTGATGCTAGACCTGAAATTACTAAGATCTGCACAAAAATATACGAAGGTGGAGCTTCATATTTTGTCAAAAATGCTTTAATTGATTTGGTTAAATAATTTTTTGATAAGCTTTCATTTTATCAGCAATATCTTTAAGAATTTGATTTTTGTTTTTTCTTCAATCTGTTTCAAAAATATTATAAATAGTATATCCCCTATTTCTAACAAAAGCTTGACGGTCAAAACCTTCTAATATCTCATCACTATGATGAGCTCATTGATGTAGCTCTATTGCTAGAGCTATTTTTTTTGCATAATTATCATAAATAGCAACATCAATTCTTTTGGTACCAATTTTATATTTAGGTAATATGGTGAATCCATCTTGTTCCAAAATGAATTCAGATAAAGAATCATTAATTTCCTTTTCAAATTCAGAATCGAAGGTTAGTCATTTTCTTTCGACATTTAAATTATCAGCAATATTATCACAGTGAACAATGAAATCTCTAAA
>JBOGBM010000014.1:0-2674 GCA_051656205.1 Metamycoplasmataceae bacterium | reverse complement strand
GTTCTAATCATTAGATCAAATTACATTAATTCCATTGAAAATAATAAATATTTTATTAAAATTAAAATTTATAATATTATATTATTAAAGAATAAACGTTACAAAAGTTTTGACAGAAAGAATGTTACAATGATTATTTATGAAAATACTAAATATGATTTTATAAATGATGTTAAATTCAATAAAATCTCAGATAAAATAAAAAACAATATGGTCGAACTAGGGATTAGTGGTGGTTCACCAAGAGAAATCCAATCATGAATTAATTCAATGAATTTCATGAGAAATGCAATTGATTCTGAAAAGATTTCAAATGACACATACATTGCCATTGAATACAAAATACCTTTCTCTAATAAAAGAATTGATTTTATGATTTTCGGTAAAGACAATAATAAAAGAGATAATTTTATAATAGTAGAGTTAAAACAATGGAATTTAGCTGAAGACACGAATAAAAATGATTTGGTAAAAACATATGTTGGTAATGGAATAAGAGAAGTTCTTCATCCTTCATATCAAGCAATGGAATATTTACATTTAATCAATGATTTTAATAAGAGTGTTAGAGATCAGAAAATCAAAGGATATTCCTGCGCTTATTTACATAATGCAGATGAGGAAAAAAATTCTAATCTTAAAAATACGTCTTTCTATTCATTCACAGAACAAAATCCAATATATTTTAAAGATGATGTTTCGAAACTTCAAAATAAAATTATTTCTCTTGTCGGTAAAGGTAAGGGTAAAGAAATTTTGTATGTTGTTGAAAAAGGAGAAATTGTACCTTCAAAAAAGCTTATTGATACAATAAAAAATACTCTTAAGGGTAAAAAAGAATATGTAATGATAGGTTCCCAAAAAATAGTTTATGAAAATATAATGTACAAAACAAATGAAATGGATAATGTATTCTTAATCAATGGTAATCCTAGCACAGGGAAATCAGTTGTTGCGATTAATTTATTATCCTCTTTATTAGAAAAGAAGAAGAAAGTTTTATATATTGCTCCAAATGCTTCTTTCAAAAATGTGATTATTGATTCCTTAAAAATATCGAAAAATGAGTATGCTTTCAATGTTTTAATAAAGGGGTCTTCCGGACTTTGAAATGCGGAAAGAAATACATATGATTGAGTAATTGTTGATGAAGCACATAGATTAAAAAAACAAGCTTATATGTATAAAGGAAAAAATCAAATAATGGATATTTTAAACTCTTCAAAGAATGTTGTTTTTTTTATTGACGAAAGACAAGTGATTAGAAAAGGAGATATTGGAACAAACTCTAATATTTCCGAATTGTCTTTATTAATGAATAAGAAAATATATAGTGGAGAAGATTACACTCTGGATACTCAATTTAGATGTTCAGGAGCAAATGGATATATAAATGCCATAGAAACTGTTTTACAAATTGAAAACGGAACCGGAAACTTCTACTTGAATGAAGATTTAAAGTATGATTTTAAGATTTGTGAAACACCACAAGAAATGGAAAATTTATTAAATAGAAAGAAAGAGGAAGGCTTTCATAAATCAAGAATTATTGCTGGTTTTGCTTGAAAATGAGAAACTAAAAAAATGAATGTTTTTGATCTACAAAACAATAAAGATATTAAAATACCTGAACATAATTATGAAATAGCATGAAATCATAATGACGGGAAAATGCTATGGGCAGTAAAAGATGATAATGGAATTCCACAAGCTGGTTGTGTTCACACAGCTCAAGGTTTAGAATTTGAATATTGTGGTGTGATAATTGGTAATGATTTAAAAATAGATCAAAATGGTAATTTATATGCGGATTATGATGAACATTATGATATTGAAGGAAAAAAAGGTTTGAAGAATGATAATGAAAAACTTACTGAATTAATAAAAAATATTTACAGAATATTGTTGTCACGAGGAACACTAGGAACATATGTTTTTATCAGAGACCCTAAGGTTAGAGAATATTTTAGAAAACATCTCAAATAAATATACAAATAAATAATGTTCTGTTTTGAAATTATGTGCCGAAATCTTAACTATATTCTCGTTAAAATAATTATATGAATGTTACAAATCTCGAGAATTTTGTTTTAGTTCAAAATCTTAGAAAATCAATTATTCTAAGTTTTAAGATATAATTTATATTTATTAAATAATAAATGGTAAGGAGGAAGTATTTATGATTCCAAAGAAACTATTATTAGGATTAGGTGCATCTCTATTAATCATTTTACCAATAACAACAATGATTTCTTGTTCATCATCTGTCGAAAAAATTGAGGCTGAAGCTGAAAAATTTAATCAAACAATTGAAACAAAAAGTTCTACAACAGCTTCAGAATATGCTGCACAAAGTATTCAAGATGCTGTAACTGCCGCAGACAAGCTTGCAGCTTTAGAAGTTTTTGCAGATGTTCCAACATTAGATCCAGAATTTGATTTTGAAGTCCTATCAGCTTCAGTTGACGAACAAGTTATGACAAAAGTTAATGTTAGTGTAAAAGTCTTCGAAAAATCAAATCCTACAAACTTTAGAGAAGCCACTCTTAAAGTTATAGGATTAACAACACGTATTGAAATACAAGCAGGAAAATTTATTTATTCTCAATCAAGCAGAATTCCACCTGAAGAATTATGAACTTTTAAAACAGTACAAGCAGTCCAAAGAGTGAAT
>JBOGBM010000013.1:0-7201 GCA_051656205.1 Metamycoplasmataceae bacterium | reverse complement strand
CTTCTTTTTTATTAAACATATATTTTCCATCCTTTATTTATTGTCAAGCTTATGAAATTAGCAAAATGAGTATAAATATCTTATAATTATAAATTAAAATTAGCCTTTAAGCTTCATTTTATTTAATTTTATTTGCTAATGATTTGCCGGCAATAGCACCATCAGAAGCTGCCGTAATTATCTGTCTTATGTTTTTTGCTCTAATATCACCAGCAGCATATATTCCTTTTTCTTTTGTTTCCATATTCTCATTTGTGAGTATGAAACCTTTTGAATCAAAAATATCTAAATGTGATGCAAAAGAATTAACAGGTAAAAAACCAATGTATGGGAATAAAGCATTGATTTTCATTTTCTCTTCTTTACCATTTATATCAACAATAATTTCTTCAAGTTTAGGATCTCCAATTAATTTTTTAACTGAAGAGTTGAAATATATTTTAATATTCTTAATCTTCTTAACATCCTCAACTATGGTTTTTTCAGCAATTAATTTATCATCTTTAACAAAGATATTCACTTCGCTAGCAATGGATGACAAATAAATTGATTCCTCAATGGCACTATTTCCCCCGCCAATTATTGCAGCAGGTTTTCCTTTATTAAAAGGTCCATCACATATAACACAGTAAGATACACCTTTATTTTCATAATCTCGAATTCCTTCAACTTCTTCAGGAACCCTATTTACTGTTCCTGTTGCAATTACTATTGCTTTCGATTTTAAGACAACGTTATCTTGTAAAATAACTGATTTGTCAAATTCAGAAATTGATTCAATTTTTTGAACATCACCATATTTATGCTCAACACCTGCTTCTTTAGTGTGTTTTAGCATTCTTAAAGATAATCTAGCACCACTAATTGATTCATCTCCAATTCAATTTTCCACTTTAAAGGTTGTTGTCATTTTTCCGCCTGGCGCAGCCTTTTCAACAACTAAAACTTTCAAATTAGCTCTAGCTGCATAAAGGGCACAATTCATACCAGCTGGCCCTGATCCAATAACTATTAAATCATAAATATTTTGATTACTCATTTATCCACCTTTTTCCTGTAACAACTAATTGTTGTGGTTTTAATTGATTCTTATAAATGTAATTTTTTGTTCTTCCGACAATTTGAATATTGTATATTTTGAAGGATTGAAAATGGAAATAAATTCAAAGAATTATTCCTAAAATTATTGAGATAACCGAAAGAATTGTATAGAAAGCATAAGATTCTTCACGAAGAGGTTCCATAGCTGTTCTTGTAATTCCATATCAAATTAAATATAAGGCTGCAGGTACACCAGGTTTTACTAAACCATAATTTAAAAGAACTCAAACAATTACAACATATCCAACAAATGATGACATAGATTCATATAAGAATAATGGTGCTCTAAAGGCAGGAGCTGCTCCTGCTGAATCAGCAATATACATATGAGATGAAATGAATGGTCCTAATCAAGCAACTTCTCATTCCTCAACAATTTTTCCATAAACTTCATGATTAGCAAAATTACCTCATCTACCAATGGCTTGACCAATTAAAACCGTTGGCAAAATCATCCCGAAAGTTTTTCTAATATCAAGAATATTTCTATGTCTTCTAACAAACATTAAAACAAGAATTGTTGGAACTATTACACCACCATGAATTGACAATCCACCTTCTCATATTGCATATCAATGAGAACCTGGAAAGGGATCTTCTGGGTTGTAAAGGAGTCTTTCAAAAATGAAAAATAATCTTGCTCCAATAACAGCTGAAGGAATGGTTATAATAATTATTTTAAGAAGAAGTTCTATCGGATAACCTTCTTTTCTTCAAAAATAAGCAACAGTCAAAATCGAAACAATCATTCCGACAACAATACAAAATGGATATAAATCGATGAAACTATCAATAGGGACACCCTGAACGTAGCCAATATCGGTTGCTTGATTAAAGTTTTCCATTCGCCCTACTTCTTTCTTCAATAATTTTTAATGCATCTATTCCGCTTTGTTTTGAAACATATAAGTTAACGGCCGCAACTACTAGTGATGAAACACTTCTTCCGGCTTTAACTGGAATATTTATTTTATTAATTTTACCACCTAATATTGAATATGAGAGATTTTTGTTACCAATTCTATCAAATTCAGCAATGTCATTAGTATGATTTAATTCAATAACCAAATCAATATTTGTTTTAGATCTAATCGAACGATCTCCATAAGTTGATCTGATATCTAATAATCCAAGTCCTCTAGCCTCCAAGATATCCTTAGTTATTTCAGGAGAATAACCAATAAAATCATTACCGATTCTCTTAATATGAATTGCATCATCAGAGACAAAAATATGGTCTTTCTGAACAAGTTCAAGAATTACTTCTGATTTACCAACTCCACTCGGACCTATAATCATTACTCCGATTCCATTAATAATTATTAAAGAACCATGAACAAATTCTGTTTGAGCGAATTTTTCCGCTAAATAAACACCTATTGTTGTTGTAAGTGATGATAAGGGAATATCAGATAAAACAACAGGTACTTCATATTCAGAAGCTATCTTAATAATCAAATTTTTATTTTCCTCGCTAACACCTGAAGAACAAATTATTAAAGGTGGTTTTTTAGAAATAACTGTTGTAAGTGATTTAATTCTTTCTTCACTAGAAATAGATGACATTCATTTGGATTCACTTGTTCCTCATCCAATAATGTTTTGAGAAACACAATCTTCACTATAAAAGTACCCTTTGAGTTCTAAACCGGTTCGATTTATTGCAGGTCTTGTAATATTTGCTCAAACTTTAATAGATTTTTCATTAAATACTTCTAATTTATTTTCTTGACAAAATTGCAAGACATTAATTTTTGGATTAATTTCTTTTTTATTTTTCACTATCCATTACCTTCTTCAAATACCTTCCAGTTAAAGAATCCTTATTTTTTATTACTTGTTCTGGAGTTCCTGTTACAACCACTTTACCACCTTTATTTCCACCACCTGGACCAAGGTCAATAATATAATCGCTACATTTAACTATATCCAAACTATGCTCAATAACAATAACAGTATCTCCTTTATCAACAATTCTATTAAGAATATTTAATAAATTTTGAATATCATATGTATGTAATCCTGTAGTAGGTTCATCAAGAATATAAACTGTTTTCCCTGTTGCAGTTTTTTGAAGATGAGTTGATAATTTTATTCTCTGTGCCTCACCACCAGAAAGAGTGGTAGCATTTTGCCCTAGTTTAATATAACCTAATCCAACTTCTTGAAGAATTTTTAGTTTATCTCTAATTTTTGGTTTCGATATAAAGAATTCGAGTGCTTCTTTAACACTCATGTCTAAAACGTCTGCAATATTTTTACCTTTATACTTAACTTCTAAAGTTTCAAGGTTATATCTTTTGCCTTCACAATAATCACAAACCACATAAACATCTGGTAGAAAGTGCATTTCAATTTTGATAGAACCATCACCACTACATTTTTCACATCTTCCACCTTTAACATTGAAAGAAAATCTTCCTTTTTCATACCCTCTAGCTCTTGCCAATTCAACAGAAGTAAAAACTGTTCTAATATCATCAAATACTGATGTATAAGTTGCAGGATTAGATCTCGGAGTTCTACCAATAGGAGATTGTGACACTTTTACTATTTTATCTATATTATGAATACCAGTTATTTTTCTATAATGATCTTGTTTAATATGATAGTTTCTGGTTAATTCTTTTTTAAGAGCTTTAATTAAAACTTGATTAATTAAAGTAGATTTTCCACTTCCAGACACTCCGGTTACAGCAATCAATTTACCAAGTGGAAATTTAACATCTATATCCCTTAAATTATTTTCATTAACTCCAAGAATCTCAAGAACTTTTCCGTTACCACTTCTACGAGATTTTGGTGTAACAATTTGTAATTCTTTTGATAAATATTTACCCGTAATAGAATTCTTATTATCCATAATTTCTTGCAATGTTCCGGCACCAATAATTTCTCCACCTTCATTACCTGCAAGAGGACCTATATCAACAATGAAATCAGCGCTTGTAATTGTTTCTTCATCATGCTCGACAACAATCAATGTGTTTCCAATTTCAACCATATGTTTTAGAGTTTTAATAAGTTTATCATTATCACTTTGATGTAATCCAATTGATGGCTCGTCTAAAACATATAATACTCCAACTAATTTTGAACCTATTTGAGTTGCTAAACGAATTCTTTGTGCTTCTCCACCTGAAAGAGTTTCTGCCGTTCTATTTAATGTTAAATAATCTAGACCCACATCACTTAAAAATGTTAATCTATTACTTAATTCATTTAGGATTGAAATCGAAATTTTTTGCTCAATCTCGGTGAATTCGAATGAAGTCAATTTTTCAATTGCTTCATCAATAGAAAAATTGACAAAATCATTGATATTAATACCACTTATTTTAACAGCAAGTGCATATTGATTTAATCTCATTCCTTTACATGTATGACATCTTATTTCGGACATTTTTTTTCTATAATATTCTCTAACATCATCACTAGTAGTATCTAAATATCTTCGATCTAATTTAGTGAATAATCCTTCAATTGTATTAAATTTTTTATATGTGTTTGTTCTTGATATAAGAGAATACGATATTTCTTCAGTTGAACCATATTTAATAATTTCCAAATCTTCAATAGATAGGTCTTCAATTGGAGTATTCTTGTTTATTTTATAGTGTTTTAATAATGCATCAAACTCTTGTCAATCTAATCCGTCGGATGGTGCAAATCCACTAAATTCAATTGCTCCTTGGTTAATAGATAAAGCTTTATTAGGAATCAATAAATCAATATCAGGTCTAAGCATTAAACCTATTCCTTTACACGTTTGACACATTCCAGATGGACTATTAAATGAAAAAAGTTTTGGCTCAATTATTGGCATTTCAAAATCTTTATGAATACATGAATATAACTGTGAATATGTTTCTTTAGGTTTACCTACAATTTCCACATTTACAAGGCCCTTAGAATATTCTAAAGCAATAACAATCGCTTCAGAAACTCGATCTCTAGTATCATTCGATAAAACTATTCTATCAACTACTATTTCTAAATCATATCTTTTGTTTTTTGGTAAAGATATTTCGTCATCTAAATTTAATAATTCATCATTAACCTTGATTCTTAAAAAACCTTCTCTTTTCAGTTTCTCAATAAGCTTTTGATTTTCACCTTTTGCATTACTCAAGATAGGAGAAAGAATCATTAGTTTTGATCCCTCTTCATGTTTCATCACAGAATCTAAAATATCTTTTAAATTTTGTGACGATATCTCAATATTATGTTTAGGACAGAATGGTTTTCCCAGTCTTGCAAAAAGAAGTCTTAAATAATCATAAATTTCTGTAATTGTACCAACAGTTGATCTTGGATTATTGTGAGTAGTTTTTTGTTCGATACTTATCGCTGGTGAAAGTCCTTCAATTGAATCAACATCAGGTTTTTTTGTACCACCTAAAAATTGACGTGCATATGACGAAAGAGAATCAATATATCTTCTTCTTCCCTCTTCGTAAATAGTATTAAAAGCTAGAGATGATTTTCCGCTACCTGATAATCCTGTAAAAACAACTAATTTATTTTTAGGAATAACCAAATCGACGTGCTTTAAATTATTTTCTCTAGCACCTTTTATAATTATGTAATCTTTTCCATCATAATTCATATTCACTAATTATAATGTAATTTGAATTTAATTATTTAGTATTAATATTTTTTAACAATAAAGGATCCACCATTGTTAATTTCCTCACAATATAACTTATCTTCTTGATCAATTAAATTAAGAAAAGTTGTTTTCATTGCTTCTGTTCCTTTACCTGTTATTATCATTAATTCTGTTGTATATTCATCATTTAAAAAAGAAAAAAAGGCCATCATAATTGCAGATGTAGCATCCTCAACATTGTATCCATGTAAATCTAACTCCATAACTGCCTCCAATAAAATAATATGATATAATCACAATTATGTTTAAAAAAGATGAAATATTCATTACTACCACAGACACTCTAATTGGCATTGGCTCAAAAATTAATGATCAGAATCTAAAATGAATATATGAATTAAAAAAAAGACCACTCAATAAAAAAATCGTAATTGCTATTGGTTCTATTGATCAACTTAAAGATCTTGAAACATTAGATGAAAACGCTTTAAAATATATTGCTAAATACTGACCAGGACCGACTACTCTTGTTATCAATAATAATGCGTATCGTATGCCAAATAATTCTCAACTTTTGGAGCTTATTAATAAAGAAGGTCCGTTCTTTTTAACTTCAGCTAATATTTCGGGAGAAAAAAATTGTGAAACTCTTGAGGAAGCTAAAAAAATGTTTCCGACTATAAATAAAGTATATAATTTTGGTTATGGAACGAATGTTGCTTCTTCGATTATTGATGTTGCAACTGGAAGGAAATTAAGATAATGAAATTTATATTGTCAGGTGACCATGGTGGTTATGAACTAAAAGAGAAAATTAAAGATTATTTAGAATCTAAAAATTTTGTAATAGAGGATTTGGGTTGTAGTTGTGAAACTGAATCAGTATCTTATGCAGAATATGGAAAAAAACTTGCGCTAGAAGTTTTGAAGGAAAAAGATACAGTTGGTATTGGTGTTTGTGGGACAGGAATTGGAATAAGTATTGCTGTTAATAGATTTAAAGGTATTAGAGGTGCTCGTATAACTTCAGTGGAGGATGCTAAATTTGCGAAAATTCACAATAATGCCAATATTTTATTATTCGGTGGTAGACAACAATCAATCGATCAGGTTATTGAGATGATTAAAATATTTGTGGAAAATGAATTTGAAGGTGGTCGTCACATTCCAAGAATTGAAGAATTGGATAAATAATAATTATATTAATTAGTCAACATTTGAATAGTCAAAATTTCCACTTAAATCTTCAATTGACATTCTAGTAATTCAAGCACTTTCGTCAATTGCTAGAATTTGTTTTTTAAAGTCTTTATATTCTAAAAGTAGCATAACTGTTTCAATTGTGTAATTTTTTTGTTTTGTATATCCAGAAACATTTTCTTTAATTTTGAAGGCATGACAATAATTTTCGTTTAAATTTTCAATAATTTCTTGATATTTTTTTGAATCTACTCTTACTAAAACTTTTTTATATTTTGGATAAAGATT
>JBOGBM010000012.1:0-1620 GCA_051656205.1 Metamycoplasmataceae bacterium | reverse complement strand
GTTACCTTTTGAAGGTTTAAATTAAATCTTCTTTTCGAAGTATTAAGAGCATGAGAACGCAAATTTCCTGACATTGGTTTTGTACCAGTGATTTCATCTATTCTTGACATATTCGCCTCCTTAATTTCCTTATATTAGTTTATATATTATACATAAAATGATGAAAAACAAAATTATTAATATTTAAAATTATATTATTTAGCGTTCTTCATTGATCTCATAACACTTTTAATGTGTGCTTCAGAAGGCTTTCTACCCATTTGTAAAAACATAGCTCTAATCATTTTTTCTGTAATTGGGGGATTTTCTCTTAATTGTTTCTCAAACATTTTCTTAGTAAAATAAAATGCTAAGAATCCTCCTAACAAAAATAAAATTAGTGATATACCTATTATTAATCCAATCGCTAAACCTAAATCCATTTTCAATACCGTTCCTTTTTAATATTTTTAATTATAACATTTAATCATTCATTCATTCTTTACTTAAAATATTATACTTCCTTAATCATTTCTTTATAAATGGCTATTCATTTTTCCTCAAATGTCTCATAACATAAATACTTTATTGCAAACTCATAGCAATTATTAGATAATTCCTTCAATTTTTCGATAGGTAGGTCATTTATTTCATCGAACTGTTGAGCATATTTTTTAATATTCCTTTTATTATCAAAGAGAAATCCATTTTTACCATTATCAGTTAAAAATCTTGCTGATATAAAAGAATTTCTTGCAATTATTGGAGTTATAGAGCAGATTGATTCAACTAAGGAACCTGAAAAACCTTCATAGTTACTTAATAAAAAATTAAATTTAGAGTAAAGATTCGTTTCCAATACCCTTTCATGATCTAATTTCCCATGAAAAATGATATTTTTATTTTTCTTTATTTTATCCTCATAAGAACCAAAACCATATACATCTAATTTATTCTTACTTCTTCTCATCATTTTATCTACATCATTAAATCTTTTTTGTTCTGAAGTTACTCTACCAATATAAATAATATTTCTCTTAAAATTATTTTTCTTATATATTTCATCTTTTCTTTTTTTATTTTCTTCAATCGTTTCTCTTTTAATACTAGAATTGTAAACTCAAAAATATTTTGTATCTCTTTTTTGTGGATATTTATCCTCGATATATTTTTTATTTAATTCATCATAAAAAACAATGTTTTTGGCGAATTTAAAGCAATTTTTAAATCCTGCTGCTCTAATTAAAAAAAAGGCAATAGGTGTAAGAAATCCATACCTTTTCATTTCGAAGAAATCAGCCGATTGATGTTGTATATATAAATACTTCTTGCTGTTAAGTATTTTTTTCGATCTAACCAGTGTCAAAGAAGCATCAATAACTAAATCGTAATTATCAACTAATTTATCTAATTGCCTTTTAGAACGAAAGGCAATATTATAATAATTTCTTAACATTCACTTAGGTCTAAAGCTTTTGCAATCATTAAATTTTCCGCCTGGTGATATTATATTAATATCGTCGGATTTCTCCAAATCTTTTTGAGTCATATTGACTTGAAAAGAATATTCATCTATCATGCAATTTTGTTTTTTAAGAATATTAATAATTCTATTTGTGTACATATCAGCGCCGGAGGTGA
>JBOGBM010000011.1:0-1904 GCA_051656205.1 Metamycoplasmataceae bacterium | reverse complement strand
GAAAGAGATAAAGAAGATATTAGATTCGGAATTAAAAATGGAATTGATTACATCGCAGCTTCATTTGTTAATTCAGCTGCAAACGTAAAAGAATTAAGGGAAGTTGCTAATGCAGCAGGTGGACAAAAAGTACAAATTATTTCTAAGATTGAGTCAAGTGTAGGTATCGAAAGAATAGATGAAATTATTGAAGAATCTGATGGAATCATGATTGCTCGTGGTGATTTAGGTTTAGAAATTCCTTATTATGAAGTTCCATATAATCAAAAGAAAATTATTAGAAAATGTCGTAAATTAGGCAAAACTGTTATTGTCGCAACACAAATGTTAGATTCTATGGAAAAATCACCTCAACCAACAAGAGCTGAAGTAACTGATGTTTATTGAGCAACAGAATTAGGAGCGGATGCAACTATGTTATCTGGAGAATCAGCATCGGGAGATTTTCCAGTTGAATCGGTGAGAGTTATGTCAACAATCAACAAAAGAGCTGAAAAAGAATTTTACAATAAGCTATATTACCCTGTACAAATGGAAGAAGCATTCGAAAATTCTCCTAAAGATGATAGAAACAAAATTGCATATGATATTGCTAAAAAAACTCAATCTGGTGATTACAAATTTGTTGTTGTGCGTTCAACAACAGGTGCCCTATTACAAACTATAGCGAAATATAGACCAAACACAGCGATTATTGGTATTGTAAATGATAAGGATATGATTGGTAAATTTGGTATTACAAATAGCGTGTTTGTTTCTTTAGACTCAGTTAAATATTTTGGAGAAATTAAAAAAGATTATTCAAAAGCAGCTGATGTATTAGTTCCATTTGGTGTTAAAAAAGGTGACAAATATCTTGTTGCTGATAAACATTCAACAAAAGAATTTACTTACTAGTTTTCAAGGATTTATAAATTATTTATAAACAAACCACTGGTTTGTTTTTTTATTGTAAAATTAAATAATATGAACTCTAAAGACGTACGAAAGAAATGAATAGAATTTTTTAAATCAAAAGACCATTTATTTCTTCCTTCAAAATCATTAATTCCTTATAAAGATCCTTCTCTATTATGAATTAATTCTGGAGTGGCAACTCTGAAGGATTATTTTTCCGGCAAGAAAATTCCTCCGCATCCTAGACTAGTAAATTCACAAAAATCTATCAGAACTAATGATATTGAAAATGTTGGTGTTACTGCTAGACATCATACTTTTTTCGAAATGCTTGGTAATTTTTCGATCGGAGATTATTTTAAAAAAGAAGCTATTGAATATGCCGATGAATTTATAATTACGGTTTTAAAACTTGATAGGGATAGAATTTATATTACTTATTTTGAAGAGGATTTAGAAGTTAGAGAGAAATGAATTTCTTTAGGATATAAAGAGCATCAATTAATTTCTGGAAACAGAGATTTAAATTTCTGAGATATTGGCTCTGGACCTTGTGGACCTAACACTGAAATTTTCTATGATCGAGGTGAAAGATATCACATAGGTGGACCTGAACTTATTAGAGATGATATTGAGAATGATAGATATATTGAAATTTGGAATATTGTTTTTAGTCAATACAATAATTTAGGAAATAATGAATATGTTGAATTAGCTCAAAAAAATATTGATACTGGCGCAGGTTTAGAAAGAATAGTTTCAATAATGCAAGATGTGCCAACTAATTTTGACACTGATCTCTTCCAGAAAATAATTAAGGAAATTGAAAAATATACAAAGAAAAAATATGTTATCGAAAATTATTTTATTCATGATTTAAAACAAGAAAAAATCAACAAACATTTTAAAATCATTTCTGATCATATGAGAGCTGTTGTAAATGCAATTAGTGATGGAGCCGAACCTTCCAATACACAAAGAGGTTATATAATCAGAAGATTAATCAG
>JBOGBM010000010.1:0-4679 GCA_051656205.1 Metamycoplasmataceae bacterium | reverse complement strand
AATAGTTATAATTTATAACAAATGAAAATAAGATTAGAAAAATTTATTTCCTCACAGAATTTTGGTTCCAGAAACAATGTTAGGAAAATTATAAAATCAAGAAGAGTGCAGGTGGATGGAATAATTGTAGATGATTACGCACTAAAAATTGATCCCTCTATTAATACGATATTAATTGACGATAAAATAATTCAATATAAGAAATTCATATATATTGCCTTAAATAAACCAAAAGATTATATTTGTGCAAATAAAGATAATTTTAATAAGACTGTTTTTGATTTAATTGATAAATATGAAAGTAGTAATTTACATATTGTTGGTAGATTGGACAAGAATACAACTGGATTAGTTTTATTAACAAATAATGGTGATTGATCTCACAAATTAAAATCACCTAACTCAAACACCGAAAAAGAATATAATGTGGTTTTAAAAAAGAAATTAACAGATGAAATGATTCGAAAAATTCAATCTGAGATTGTCTTAGATAATAAGATTTTAAAACCTATTAAGTTTATTAAAACTAGTGATAATTCATGTAATGTGGTTTTAACAGAAGGAAAATATCATCAAGTCAAGAGAATGTTTCATTTTGTGGGTAATGAAGTAATTGAATTAAATCGAACAAGAATTGGGAAATTTAACTTGGAAGAGTTAAATATTAAAATAGGTGAATGAAAAGAAATTGATGTTCATGATTGCACTTAAATTAAATGGACACAAATATTAATAAAAGGTTATCATTTATATGAATATAATTACTTTAAAATTAGATATTTAAGAAAGAGAACATGAAGAATAAATTTTTTGATGCAATAGTTGTAGGTGGGGGACATGCAGGAATTGAAGCTGCATTTGCTTTAGCTAAACAAAATTTCAAAATAGCTCTTATAACATTAGATGAAAATAAATTAGGTTCTATGCCATGTAATCCTTCAATTGGCGGACCAGCAAAAGGAATAATCACAAAAGAAATTGATGCACTAGGAGGAATGCAGGGTTATTTTGCGGATCTTGCCATGATTCAAGTGAAGATGTTAAATCTATCAAAGGGTCCAGCAGTTAGAGCTATTAGAGCACAAATTGATAAGGATAAATATTCTCAAATAATTGTTAAACATGTAAAAGATAATGAAAACATTACTCTTATTGAAGGAATGGTTGATTCACTAATTATTGAAGAAAATAAAATCTTGGGAGTGAATTTAAATTCCAAAGAAAAGATAAATGCAACAATAGTAATAATTACTACTGGAACATATATGGATTCAAGAATTCTACGGGGAGATGAAGTGACTATTTCTGGACCAGATGGAGATTCAACATCTTCCTCTTTATCGGAAAATTTAAAAAATCTTGGCTTTAATTTGATGAGATTGAAAACCGGAACTCCTGCAAGAGTATTTGCAAATTCTATTAATCTAAATGAAGTAGAAGAAGAAATTTTAGAAGAAGAAGATTTAACATTTTCAACAAGATCAAATGTAAAGATGAAAACACAAACTCATTGTTATTTAACATATACAAATAAAGAAACACATGAAATTATTTTAAAGAATTTAGATAAGTCAAGTATGTATTCGGGATTAATAAATGGAGTTGGTCCTAGATACTGTCCTTCAATCGAAGATAAGGTAGTTAGATTTAAGGATAAAGAAAGACATCAAATATTTTTTGAACCCGAAACTTCGATTGGAGATATTTATTATATAAATGGTCTATCAACCTCAATGCCTATTGACGTGCAGAAATTATTCATTAAAACTATTCCGGGATTGAGAAATGCCAAAATTTCAAAATGAGGTTATGCAATTGAATATGATGCTATCGATTCATTACAAATTAAAAAATCACTAGAATCAAAAATTATTGAAAACTTATTCTTCGCGGGACAAATTAACGGAACAAGTGGATACGAAGAAGCAGCAGCTCAAGGTTTAGTCGCTGGGATTAATGCAGCTCAAAAGTTAAAGAATCTTGAACCTTTAAATCTTTTAAGAAGTGATTCATATATTGGCGTATTGGTAGATGATTTAACTATTAAAGGAACTAATGAACCGTATAGAATGTTAACTTCAAGAGCTGAATATAGATTATTATTAAGAAATGATAATGCTGATATAAGATTAGCAAAATATGCTTTAGAAACAAACATGATAGATCAAAAAAGATTTGATGAAATAAAAGAAAAGTACTTAATGATTAGTAATAAAATTGAAGAATTGAAAAAAACTCATTTATCTTCAAGTGATCCTTTAGCTAGAAAATGAGATATTATGCATGGGCAATCAATATATAAAATTTTAGCGAGACCTGATATTGATATTAATGATTTCATTAATGATTTTGTATATAAAGATTCACTTATTATTCAAATTAGACTAGAAGGATACATTAAAAAACAAAATATAGCAGCTGAAAAAATGCTGAGATTAGAATTTTTAAAAATTCCAAAAAATATCGATTATGAAAATGTTCAAAATTTGGCAACAGAAGCAAAACAAAAATTAAATAGAATAAAGCCGGAAACATTAGGTCAGGCTTATCGAATATCTGGGATTAATCCTGCAGATATTGAAATGCTTCTTTTTCACATCAACACAAAACCATTCAATTAAATCATTTCTAGTTTTTGATATAATGTATAAAATAGCATAAGGAGGTGAGATTATGGAAATTAAGCCAATTTATAATACCGGAACAATTACCTTTATCGAAAACCCTGCTAAAATTAATTCTATTAAAATTAATTCTAATTTTAAGAAAGATCCCAAGGGTGTTATTCCTAATGGAATTTACAAAGTTTTTAGACATGAAAATACTAGATTCTTATTTATTTTTATATTAGCTTCATTAATATTTATTTCGCAAACCATACTTCTTTCCTTGATTTCAACCGTATTAAATTGAGGTTGATTTTGATATATTCCTACTTCGGTTATAGCAATTGCATCTCTTGGAAAATTAATTTACAGTATTGTTGAATATCGCGGATTAAGAAATTCGATAAATATTTACCGTGATGACCTAGGTTTAGGTCTTAAAACAACACCTCCATTTATTTCTAATATATATATTAAATTGTATAAAAAACAAGTAACTCATAATTGAGCTACAATTGCTATTCTATTTTATGGGACAATTACCGTTCTAATATTTTGATGATTAAAAGATGTTAGTTGATGAATATTTGATTTTAAATTGTGAATTAGTCAGTTAGGTCCTCAACCTAATAATTTAGCAATCTACATTGTAATAGGGTTAATAGGAGTTATGAGTGTTCATATATGATTTACTATTTTCAGAAAGAAAAGAATTGTTGATATTCAATCTTTTTTTGGAAATGAAGTTATTTCACAAACAGAAATTCAAAAAATAGTATATGACATGAACAAAGCATATAGAAAAATATTTTTCTTATCAATTTTAATTATCTTAATTATTCCTATCATCGTCAAGATTGTTCTAGATAAGTTAAGAACTAGAAGATAAACAATTTATGTTTTCTTTTTTATATCATCAAGAATTTTATCAATTCTAAGCGCATTTTTACCAACAGTGTCAAGAATAAAATTCAATCTAGGAACACTTCTTCCTAATTCATATTGAGCAAGCATTGTTCTAATAAAACCTTTCGATTTATTAAGAGCTTCTAATGATTTATTTTCAGATTTATCGAAAGCAACATAAATCTTTAAATTAGATCCGTCATTTGATAATTTAGCATCAACAACAGTAGTATTAGATATATTTACATTGGTGACATCTTTTTGAATAATTTGTGAAATCAATAACATATAGTTTGATTCTTTTTTTCTTTTATTTATTTCGTTCATAATTTTAAGATATTAAAACTTCATCATAAGTTTGAAGTATATCTCCCTCTTTAATATCGTCAAATTTTCTAATGTGAGTTCCAAATTCTGTTCCCTTTTCAGCTTTTTTAATACTATTTTTACCATTTTGCAAGGTTTCTATTTTACCATCATGAATAATTTTGTTATTTCTCAAAACTCTTAGTTTTGTATTTGCTTTGATTGTTCCGTCGGTCACCAAACAACCTGCTATTGTTCCAACTTTTGAAAAATAAAATAATTTTTGCACTAAAGCTTCTCCAGAGATAACTTCTTCATATTTTGGTTCTTCTTTTGATTTTATGATTTCTTCTACATCTTCTATTATCTTATATATAATTGATTCACTTTTGATTACAACTTTTTCAGAATCAGCAAATTTTTTAACATTTCCATCTACTTTCAGATTAAAGGCATATATTATAGAATTTGATGTTTGAGCAAGTAAAACGTCGCTCTTTGTGACATTACCTACTGTTGCTCTAACAACATTAATAACTACTTCGTCATTCTTAAGAGAAAGCAGAGAGTGTTTCAAAGCCTCTGCTGTACCTTGAACATCAGATTTAATAATAATGTTTAAAGTTTTTAGACCTAAATTAATTGTTTGTGTTTGTCTCAAGTTAAGTTCACTCTTTTTATCAGCAAATGCTTTTCTATTGGCCAATTCTTTTGCAAATTTCTCATCTTCAAAACCAATAAATCTATCACCGGCATTTGGAGTATAGTTTAATCCTGTAATAATGACTGGTGTTCCAGGAAAAGCTTTTTCCAGCTCTTCTCCTGTAGTTGATGTAATACTTTTAATTCTTCCATACTGTG
>JBOGBM010000009.1:0-5873 GCA_051656205.1 Metamycoplasmataceae bacterium | reverse complement strand
ATTTATTGGATCATTTTATTTTATAGAAGAAATATTAAGGCTGGTGAAGTATGACAATAACACCAGAATTTAAAAAAAATTTAAAAAATCACTTTAGATTTACTATTTTGGATATGGCTTTAATGGGAATGTTTATGGCGATGTATTTTGTTGTAGTCTTTTTATTGAAACAATTCTTACCAGGTGTATTTAATATTAGTATTGAGACATTATTTTTTATTTTATTTGGAATAGTTTTTGGCCCAGTGAAAGGTCCAATTTTTTCAATAATGTGTGATACTGCTTATCAACTCTTTTTAGGTGGGATTGCATTTTGAATGATTGAATATGCAATTGTTCCACCTTTAGTTTCATTATGTTCTTGAGGTTTAATGTATTTTTATGAAAAGGGAAATAGATTTAGATTTATTTTCCCCAATACTATTTTAGGCTTAACTATTGTGGGAGTTATTAGTTTCTTTGTTTATCAATTGATTAATAACTCATTCATGTTTGATAACAGTGTTGTTAATCCTCAATTAGTTTTTTGATTAATGATAGTTTTATGTATTTCCCTAATAGTTACAATTATAGTTACAATGGTTTTATATAAAGTTAAAAAGCAGGAGATTTATGTTAAGATTCTTTACTTAGTTGCAGTGGTAGCGGTTATTTTATTAATCTTCAGATGGTTATGAGGACCTTATGCATATGTGATGTTCTTTAATAGATTTTTATCTTCGGAAAATAATCCTGATAAAATAATGTCTGTTCAGTATCCGATAACATTAGCTGGAATTGCAATGAAAACAACCTATGTTTTACCAATATTTGTTATCATATTAATCCCCACATTAACTGCTATTTCTTACGGAAAGAAAAATTATTTTTCAAATAGAAATAATTAATTTTCTTTTTATATATAATTTAAAATAATGAATAAGAAAAATGACAACTACACTAAACGTAGAGTTAAAAGAATGAAGAATGTTGAGATAATTTATGGATATGAATTATTCAATGAAAAGATTAATGTTGATAAGATCTTTTCAAAAGAAAATATTGATGATGATCAATTAAAAATTATTTCATCAATTCAGAAAAACCATGATGCTTTTGTTAAGACTGCAAAGTTATTTTTAGATGATGATTGAACTTGAGTAAGAATTCCTCCTTTAACAAAGGCTATTATTTTGTGCGCTTCTGCTGAATTGTGAATTATAGATAAAAAAATAGTTATCAATGAATATATTGAAATAACAAAAGATTATATCCCAGATGATACATATAAATTTATTAATAAAATACTGGATAAAATAGGAAGCGTTTATGAACAAATTAGAAATAAAAAAACTAAATAGTATTAAAGATCTTTTGATAGATGAGAATAAATTTAAAGAATATAAGTCTATTTTTTTAAACAAGCAAACTAGATTCCTGTTATCTAAAATGGCGATAATTTTCGAATCAAAATTATCCAATGAAGATTTATGTGTAATTGAAGTATCCTTCATGAATGATCCGACAAGAGATAATCTAATTAATTTAATGTTAGAATTATCAAAAACATTTGATGATAAGTTCATTAATTTAAAATGAAATAAATTTGGTATTTGCTTGTGATATGTTTTTCAAATGTCAATATTTTATTATAAAAGAAAAAAAATACCTTGTGAATATACGATAGAAAATTATGTTACTCTAAATAATATTAAAAGAAACAATTTTTCAAAATGACTTAAATCTTTTTATGATAGCGGTTACATTGATTTTAATAAATACGTAATAAAGGTTTTGGAGATAATTATTTAATGACTTTATTAGAAAAATTAATTTCTATGAAATATGATGAAAAATTAGCCAACTCCTTAATTAGGATGGGAAGTGTTTTTGTTGATAATGAAAAAATTGTCACACCCAAAGTTAAAATAAAAGATAACGCTATTATCAAAATTAAAGAAAGTAAGAAGTATGTGAGTCGCGGTGCATATAAGCTTTTAAGCGCATTGGAAGAGTTTCAAGTAGATCCCAAAGGTTTAGTTTGTTTAGACATCGGTTCATCAACTGGTGGATTTACACAAGTCCTTTTGGAAAAGGGCGCAAAATATGTTTATGCTCTTGATGTAGGAACAAATCAATTAGATTACAAATTAAGATCGGACTCTCGTGTTAAATCATTAGAAAAAACTAACCTAAAATTAATTAATAAAAAGATGTTTGATCAGCAAATAGAGTTAATAGTTTGTGATGTATCATTTATAAGTTTAAAACATGTTTTTGATGTGATTTCAAATTTACTTTTAGAATCAAGTTTTTTTATTGCTTTAATTAAACCCCAGTATGAAATAAATAGTAATGATGTTTCCGAAGGTGGTTTTGCAGAAATTGAATTACATCAAGGAATAATTGATAAAATTGTAGAGTATAGTAAAGATAATTTCGAATTTATGAAATTAAAAAGATCACCCATTTTAGGTAATAAATCCAAAAACATTGAATACCTCTCGCTATTTAAAAGGAAGTAAAATGAATAAATGAATTAAAGATTTTCCAATGTTAAAAAATGACCTTGTATATTTTGATAATGCAGCTTTAGTACTAAAGCCCAAAATGGTAATCGATGCAATTACTGATTATTACACAAACAAATCAATTTCAAGTAGAACTCAAGATTCAATTATCGGAATTGAAGTCAATTCTAAAATAGTTCAAACTAGAAAGAAAGTAGCCGATTTAATTAAATGCCAAGATGATGAAATAATTTTTACTTCAGGCTCAACTGACTCTCTTAATTATGCTGCAGTTCTTTTTGAAAGTTTAATCAAAAAAGATGATGAAATAATTTTATCAAGATTAAATCATTCTTCCAATATTATTCCGTGATTAGAATTAGCCAAGAGAACTGGAGCTAAAATTATAGTTTCTCTTGATATTATGAAAGATATTAATAAAAAAACTAAATTAGTTTGTCTTGCACAAGTTAATAATTCTTTTCAAACCACCGATAATCTTGATGAAATATATAAAAAATGTCAAGAAGTTGGAGCATATTTGGTTAATGATGCCGCTCAAGCAATTGCATACAAAAAAACAACAATGGAAAATTGTGATGTTATTGTTTTTAGTACTAATAAATTCTATGGTCCAACTGGTTTAGGAATTCTAGCAATGAAAAGATCAATATTAGATAAATGTGAAGCTAAAAGATATGGTGGCGGAGCAGTTGACTATATTACTGCAAATAATGAATGAAAAAGTAAGGATTCAATCTTGATGCATGAGCCAGGAACAATGCATTTAGCTGGAATTTTTGGTTTCAATGCTGCTTTAGATTATTATAATTCTTTAGATTTAAAAGAAATAAATGCATATATTGACGATATTGCTAAATATTTATTTGATAAATTATCAAAAGTGAAGAATGTAAGAATTGCTTCAAAAAGAGGTGATTCGATTGTTCTATTTTGTATGAAAGATATTGAACCACAAGATATTTCTTCATTTTTAGGTCATAACAATATTTATGTAAGATCAGGTGTTTTCTGTAATCAATATTTAAAGAAAATAAAAGATAAAACTTATGTGAGAATTTCATTATCTTTCTACAATACCAAAGAAGATGTTGACAAACTATGTGCAGTACTTGATAATGGAGGTAATTTTTTTGGATTCTTATAATAATGATCAAAAAAGAGAAATGGTCATGGATTATTATTTAAATCCAAGAAGAAGAAAACCTGATGATTTTCCACTTGAAAATCTTAAAACATATTATCATCACAGTAATAATTGTGTGGATGAGATTACTCTTATTCAATTGAAAGAAAATGATTATGTTTTTCAAGGTTCTGGTTGTGCCGTTTTTTTAGCATCTTCAGAAATATTTCTAGAAGAAACTGCTAAAAATAATTTTAAAAATATCAAAGAATTATCTCTCGCTTTTGAAAAATTAATAAATCATAAAGATATGAGTGATTTAGAAAAACAAATAGTAGGAAAATTAAATATTTTTTCTAATGTAAAGAAACATTTAAATAGAGTTGAGTGCGCTTTAATGATAACAAAAGTATTTGAAAAGATTTAATTAAAGACTATAATAATTAAATGATAAAAGAGCAAAAGAAAAATAAAGTAATATTACATATTGATGTTGATTCTTTTTTTGTTAGTTGTGAAGTTGCCTTAAGACCTGAATTAGCAAATAAGGAAGTTGCTATTGGTATTGATTCGCCAAGATCAATTGTTACTTCTTTAAGTTATGCTGCAAAAGCAAAAGGTGCAAAAGTTCCATGAAAATTAGGTTTAGTAAAAGAGCGTTGTCCTAATTTAATCATTATTGAACCAAATATGAATTTGTATCAAAACTTTTCTAAAAAAATCTATGATCTTCTTGTTAAAGATTATCACAAAGACATTGAAATAGTTTCTATTGATGAATGATATATTGATGCTAGTGATATTTGAAAAAAATATGGATCAATAAGAAATTTAGCTTTTGATATTCAAAAAAAGATATCAACTAAATTATCAATACCTATTTCAATTGGAATTTCATATAATAAATTTTTGGCAAAGATGGCAACTGCAATTAATAAACCAATGGGAATTACTTTTATTACTCACAAAAATTATCAAGATATAATTTGACCAATGCCTATTAACAATTATTATGGAATAGGAAGATCAACAGAACCTCAGTTAAGAAAGATGAATATTGAAACAATTGGTGATTTAGCAAAGTGTGATTATAATGACCCAAGAATTAGAAAGATATTTTTAAATCAAAGTCAAAAAATTATTGATAATGCAAATGGAATTGGGGAAAGTGATTTAAATTTAGAAAGAAATATTTTAAAATCGATTGGTAATGAAAGAATGTTTTTAACTGGTTTTACTAATAATAGAAAAGAAATATATAATGGTTTGCGCTATGTTGCTAGCCTTGTCTCTCAAAGATTATTGGATCGTAATTTAATGGGGCGACACATTACAGTTAATATTAAACTTGATCATAAAAGAAAGTCTAAATCAATGAAAATTGATAAACTCATTAATTCGGAAGCTGATATATATTTATATGCATCTCGATTATTAAAGTCACTTTGAAACGAAGAAACAATTATTGGGATTGGAATAAATATTTCAAAAATTGAAAATTTGTATCAAAATCCTGTAAATCAATCACTCTTTGAAGAGGCAAGAGAATTAAGTCCAGTTGAGAACATCATTGAAAGTGTAAATACCAAAATGAAAAAAAAGGTGTTAATTTCTGGAAAAGAATTAAAAAAACATAATTCGACACAACAAAATAAATATCTATAAAAAATAAGAAAATTTGCTTTTTTTAAATTATCATTATTAATAATGAAAATAGCGATATATGGGGGTGCTTTTAACCCAATTCACAAAGGGCACATTAAAATTGCTAAATATGCAATTGAATCTCTTAATTTAGATAGATTAGTATTTGTTCCTTCCTACAAAGGACCATTTAAAAAAGATTTAGAATTAGCTTCTGGTAAAGATCGTTTAAATATGATTGAACTCGTTCTTGAGAAAAAAATGGATGTAAGTTCTTTCGAAGTTAATCGCAAAAGTGTTAGCTATACTATTGATACCATTAAATATTTTAAGAAAAAACATCAAGATGATGAATTATTTTTAATTATTGGTTCTGATCATTTAGCAAAGTTAAATAAATGAAAAAATATCGATGATATTGCGAAACTAGCTAAAATCGTTGTCTTCAAAAGAGGTGAAACTTTTTCCAAAATTAATCTCAAAAAATATAATTGTCTATTAATGGATAATGAAATTTCTGAAGAATCAAGTACAAGATTTTTAACAGGTAGTTATAAAGATGTTGAATCAAAAGTTAAGCATTATATTGGACA
>JBOGBM010000008.1:0-7025 GCA_051656205.1 Metamycoplasmataceae bacterium | reverse complement strand
TCATCTTCAAAACCAATAAATCTATCACCGGCATTTGGAGTATAGTTTAATCCTGTAATAATGACTGGTGTTCCAGGAAAAGCTTTTTCCAGCTCTTCTCCTGTAGTTGATGTAATACTTTTAATTCTTCCATACTGTGATCCAGCAACAATAAAATCTCTCTTCAATAAAGTTCCGTTATCAACAATTAAGGTTGCGATGGTTCCTTGACCAATATCAACTCGTGATTCGATAACTGTCCCAATTGCTGAACGATTTTTGTTGGCTTTTAGTTCTAATAATTCTGCTTGAAGAAGAATAAAATCTAAAAGTTTATCAATACCTTCTCCAGTCATTCCTGATCCATAAACAAAAGGAACATTGCCACCTCATTCTTCACATAAAACATCTAATTTAGAAAGATCACCCTTTACCTTTTCTAGGTCACTTCCCGGCTTATCTATCTTGTTAATAAATACAATAATAGGGACTGCGGCAAATTTAGCATGATCAATAGCTTCGATTGTTTGGGGTTTTACACCGTCATCCGCAGCAACAACTAAAATAACAATATCAGTAACTTTGGCACCTCTAGATCTCATTGAAGTAAATGCCTCATGGCCAGGAGTGTCTAAAAAGGTAATTAATTCATCTTTATGTTTAATTTGATAAGCTCCTGTATGTTGAGTTATACCACCGCTTTCACCGTTAACAATATTAGAATTTCTTATTTTATCAATAAGTGTTGTTTTTCCATGATCAACATGACCCATGATAGTAATTATTGGTGGTCTTTTCTCAAGTTCACTTTGAGGATCATTAACCTCAAAATGATCCATAAAATTTGTTTCATTACGTTCTTCTTTTTTTTGAAAATCATATTCATATTCAAAACATATTTCTGCGATTTCTTCTTCAGTTAAAGTAGAATTTAAATTATATAATTTTCCTTTCTTGAAAAGATTGATTAATATGTCATTCGATTTGATTTTGATATTATTAGAAAATTCATTAACAGTCATTGGTCCGGTAAAAATAAAGACTCCATCTTTTAATTCTGTTTTAATATTAGTTAATTGAGTTTTTATTTGAAAATCATTTGTTCGTCTATCTGTAAAATTTTTACTTTTGCTGACATTATTTTTATTGTTTTTTACTTTTGTTTTCTTCATTTTCTTTTACCTCTTGCTTTAAACTGCTGTACACATCATTCGAAATATTCGACCTAAATGTTTTGTTCAAAATCTTTTTTTCCAAAGCCTGCATAATTAGTTCAAATTCATTTGTAATATATGCACCACGACCTTGAATATTTTTATTTATATCAATAAAGAAATTATTATTCTTATCTCTAACTATTCTAATCATGTCATTAACATTTATTATTTTATTTGTAATAATACATTTTCGGAAAATTTCTTTTTTACTCATTATTCTCTTCATCAAAATCTGAGAAATCATAATCATCGAAATTAATATCATCTGCTAAATCTGAATCAAATTGAAATGATTTCTCAATATCTTTAATTTCATTTTTTGAAGGTTTTTTAGATTCAACATCTTGAATAGAATTTTTCATATTGTCAAAATTCATATCTTTACTATCATTACCAGGATTCTTGTAATCGAAATAATTTGATTTAAATTCACCAAAAGAAAATTCCCCAGATGAAAATTCATTAATTTCTGTTTTATAACTTGCTAATTCTTTGTCGAATTCATCCATATTTAAATAAGGTGAATTATGTCTTCCTCCGGCATTATTGTTATGTCTTGGAGCACTATTTCTTCTGTCGAATTGGAATGATCTTTGACCTTCATGAGCTTCGATTTGTTCAACTTGTTGTTGATCAACGTTTCCATTTCATAAAATTTCAATATTTCTTTCTTTAGCATCTGACAAAGAAATGATATCAATATTAACCTTTGTTAATTCAACTGTTAATTTAACATTAATTCCTTGTTTACCAATTGCAATTGTATTATGCTTATTAGGAACAACAATTAAATAATCCTTTCCATTCGGTTTCAAATTAATGGACACGACCTTAGCGGGTGACATAGCATTAGACAAATATTCATTGAAATTTTCAGAATATAAAATAACATCAATTTTTTCTCCACCAATTTTTTCGGAAACAGCATTAATTCTTTGTCCTCCTTGACCTATTATTGAACCAACTATATCAATATCGCCATTAAAATTAGGATTCTTTCTGAAAGCAATTTTAGCTCTAACTCCTGGAACCCTACTAATTGCAACAATTTGAATAGTTTCATTATCGATTTCAGGTATTTCCACTTTTAAAACTTCCCTTATTCTACTTGATGATGAATTAGAAACAAGCACTTGATAGTCTCTTGAGTTTTCATAAACCTCTTCAATAAATACTTTGTGATAATCAGATTTTGATAAATCAATACTAAGATTTCTAAATTTCAGCGGCATTAAACAATGAGTTCCATCCTCTAAAACAAATGTTGCCGTTTTATCATTTGCATCTTCTAATTTAGCATCCACTTGTTGACCAATAAGTGGAAAATATTTATTATATATTTTAGATTTTTCTAAGTTTAAGATTTCTAGTTTAAATGACTGCTCAATTTTGCTAAAGGTAGTTCTTGAAAAGTCATCAAATTTTATTTCAGAAGCAATTGTATCTCCTACTTTAACTGTAGGATCTATCAATAAAGCTTCTTCCAATCTAATATCAATTAAATTAGATTCCTTTTCATAATTTTCCTCATTTGGTATAACGATTTTAGATTTATTTATTAAAACCAATCTGTTCTCATCTTCATTAATTGATAATGTTAATTGAGCATCAGGATCTAATTGTGAGTGAATGATTCTTTCAATTGCTTTTAGTAGAAAATTAACAATATCATTAATATCCATTTCTTTAGATTTTGATATGAATTTAATTAGTTCTAATGGGTTAGTTTGATTCTTCATTTTGTTTTATTCCTTTTTTTGTTTTTGAAACTTTAATAGATTTATTAATTTTCTTAATATTTAAAATTTGAAAATCTATTTTTCGTATACAACCTTTCATATTTACTTTCAATTTAAGCGAATCTTCGTTAATTTCTAGCAACTCTCCATCAAATATAGTGTTGTTTAACTGTTGATTTTTTAAAGTTATTTTAATATTTTTATTAATATAATTCTCTAGATTTTGAAATTTAATTTCTCTTTCTGCTCCTGGAGAATAAATATTTAAATAGTATTCTTTATCGCTTTTATCTATTTCATCTAAAATTTTAGAGATAATTTTGCTTTTTTCTTCAATTTCTGCTAATGTCGAATAATCTATTTCGATATTAAGAAAATCCAAGTTATCTTTCCTCGAAAATTTACAATCCAATAGTTCAAAATCAAGTCTTTTTCTTAATTTTTCTAACAAAAGTACCTCTCATTTTATTTTATTCTTGCTATTTTAATAAAAAAATTGCTTGAGCAACTTCCATAATATTTAATTTAAATAATTAATTAGCATATTTATTATAACTCATAAATTATTATATTGATATAAAAAAATACAATTAACAAGCTTTTAAGAATTCAGTTCAAAGTGGATGAGGACTCAATGGAGTTGAATTAAATTCAGGATGATATTGCGTCCCTAAATAAAATTTCTTATTTTTAACCTCGCATGTTTCAACTAATCCAGTATTCTTATCTATTCCTGAAAATGAAAAATCTTCTGTCTCTAATGTGGTCATGTATTCTCTATTAACTTCGTATCTATGTCTGTGTCTCTCTTTAATTGATTTAACTCCATAAATCTCTTTAAACAACGATTTATCTTTAAATATGATTTCCGATTCACCAAGTCTTAAAGTTCCGCCTAAAGAATTATTATTCTTATTTATTAAATCAAAAATCATAGTGCCCTTTTTACAAACTTCAGAAGAGTTGGCTGATTCATAACCTATTAATCTTGCATGTGCCACAGTCATCGCTTGCATTCCTAAGCAAATTCCTAATGTCGGAATGTCTTCTTCCCTTGAATATGTTGCAGCAGTAATTATTCCTTCTCATCCTCTAGGACCAAACCCCGGTAAAATAACAATTCCATCAAGATTTGCTAATTTTGATTTAACATTATCTTTATTAATTTCATCAGAAGAGATCCATTTTAATTCTAAAGATAGTCCTGCATAAATCGAAGAAATGAACAATGCTTCTTTTACGGATTTATATGCATCCTCAAATTCAGTATATTTACCAACCATTCCAACTACTATTTTTTTAGATTTTTCTTCTCGTATCATTTTAGTGAATGTTTCTCACTTTTTATTATCAGGTGTTTCATTTTTCATTTTGAAGTGTTTTAAAATATTCTTAGCAACTTTTAATTCTTCAAGGTATAAAGGAATATCATATACGGATTCAACATCATGAAGAGGAATAATATTTTCTTTTTTCAAAAAAATAGTTTTTGATATTTTTAAACATATGCTTTGCGGAAGTTTATTATGAGCTCTAAGGATAACCATGTTGGGTTTTATTCCTAGTTCCAATAAGGATGATATTGAAAATTGAGTTGGTTTAGTTTTAAAATCTTTTGAAGTTTCTAAAAAGGGGATATAAGTTGTATGAATAAAATATGTTATATTAGGATTAAAAGAACCAAATTCAGAAATTGCTCTTATGAATGCTGTCGACTCCATATCTCCAACAGTTCCCCCAATTTCAACTATTAAAAAATCAGGATTATGTTTTGTTGCAGTTTTAGTGATTATTTCAAGAATTTCATTTGTAAAATGTGGAACTATTTGAACTGTTTTACCTTTGTAATATCCTCGTCTTTCTTTGTCAATTAAGTTTTGAAAGATTTTACCAGAAGTATAATTCGAATCTCTTGTTAATTTTTCATCAGTGAATCTTTCATAATGACCTAAATCTAAATCGGTTTCACCACCATCATTAGTAACATATACTTCTCCATGTTCATAAGGAGACAAAACTCCTGGATCGATATTTAAATATGGATCAAGTTTTTGGATAAATACTTTTAATCCTCTGGCTTTCAAGATATTGCCAATAGATGCAGCAACTATTCCCTTTCCAATTCCAGAAACAACACCGCCTGTTACAAAAATAAATTTAGTCTTTCCTACAACTTTCTTCATATATTAACCCCATATTCAATTTAACAATATATATAATAATATCACCTATAGTATGTGTTAAGTAATATTATTTTTCAATGTAACCTATAAGTATTTGTATATCACCATCGACTTTTATCTCACTATTATTAGTTATAATAAATGAATCTCCTTTTTTGATTTCTTTATCTTCAACAGTACCGTGACCATTTATTACAACACACTCTAATCAAAAGGCATTTGAATTAGAAATGAATCGAGTGCCATTGATTGTCTCTCGTCTTAATTTAAAAACATCAGAATCAATAATAACACCATCTTTAGCTTTTTCTACTTTTAGATTGTCATTGATTTTAATTGTGTTTAATGAATCCTCAATATGAAGTTCTCTTGGTTTTCCATTTGATTCTAATCTATTATAATCAAACAATCTAAACGTTAAATCAGATGATTGTTGAATTTCATATGTTAGTATTCCTTTTGTTATTGCATGAATAGTTCCTGCAGGAACAAATACAACATCACCTTTATTTACTTCTTCATATTTTAAAAATTTATCTCATGAATTTTTTTCAATGTATTCAGCTATTTTATTAATATCTTTTTCTTTTGAACCATAAATAAGTTTTGTATTTGGAGGACAGTCCAAAATATATCAACATTCTGTTTTGCCAAGTTTACCAAATTTTTTGTTAGCATAATTATTATCAGGGTGAACTTGAACACTCAAGTTATCATTAGCATCAATAATTTTTGTTAATAGCGGGTATTTACCTGGATAGTTACCAAAAAGATTTCGATTCTTTTTGAAAACCTCACTCAATTTTTGACCCTTAAATGATCCTGAAGAAACAATTGACTCTTTACCTTCTAAGGCACTAATCATTAATCCTTCTCCAATTTTTTCATTTCCTTTATAACCAAAATCTTTTAGTTTATTTCCTCCTCATAATTTATAATCAAAATATGGAGTTAGGAATATTATTTTTTCTTTCATTTTTCCTCTTTTCAAAATAATTATTCTATTTAAATTATGAAACAAATAACAATATTTTATAAACAATTATTGAAATAAAGAAATTTAATTTCTAATATGCAGGTTTTTCTTTTTTAGGAAATACTGTGAAAGAATAGAATATTGTTGATAGAACCAGCAAGAACCCTATTGTGGAACAGAATAATCCATAAATTGATAATATCGGGAACGTTGGGAGAGGGTTAGGTAGAGGGTTTGAATTCATTGCGTTTATAAAGTCTGTTAATTCACCATTTGCGAGACTAATTGATAGCATAGTTAATCCAAGAATTAACATTACTGCCATTAATGAGCTCATTATAGAAAATGAAACTATTTTTCTATTTGAAGAATTAAATGAAGTAACAATCACAGAAGACTTAATTGAAGTTTTTAATTTTGAATAGAAGTTAGTAAATGCATTTGCATTTTTCTCTACTTTTACTTTATCATCTTTAATATATTTCATTAACAATCCATAAACAAATACAGTAACCATAACTCCAATAATAATTGCTAAGAAAAAGAATGCAATTCCAAATCCGGTTTGGGCTCCTACATTATCACCAATAAAGTTTCCAGAAATTGCTCCTAATAATGCAACTATTGGTCCACCGTGAGCAACCGATCCAGTAACACCTAAAGCTCCTGCGATTCCTCCTGCAACTGCAGAACCGGCAATATTAGCTATAAAAACTCTTTTAGGATCTTTTACAGCAAAAGGAATCGCACCTTCTGATATTCCGATGCTTCCCATCATAATTGCTGAGATACCTAAACCTTTTTCTTCCTTAGAAAAATAATTTTTATAAACTATTGTTGATATTCCCATTCCAATAGGAGCGACAGGAATTGCCGCAGCAATCATTCCCATTGGGTTGTTAATATTTTGAGTTAATAAGGCAGAAGACAT
>JBOGBM010000007.1:0-62096 GCA_051656205.1 Metamycoplasmataceae bacterium | reverse complement strand
GAAATCTTCACAAATGTTTCATGTTCAGGACTTCCTTCATATATTCCAAGTGTATTCATATTTTTTAATATTATTTCTTCACTATTTTCATTACTTAAAACAAGATTAAATTTATTGTGTAAATAATCTTCTATTTTATCCTTTGTCATACAAACCTGCTTTCATAAATATTTTATTTAACTATAATAATACTAAACATTTAAGATATTTTTCCTTTCTAACTAGAAATTTATAATATAATGAATTAATAACTCAATTTGTTGTTAATAAAAGGATTTCATATGACACCACACATAAATGCTAAAAAAGGTGAAATAGCTAAAACTGTTTTAATGCCGGGAGATCCATTAAGAGCTAAATTTGTTGCCGAAACTTATTTAAAAGATGTAAAACTTGTTAATCAAATTAGAAATATGTTTATGTATACAGGAACATATAATGGTAAACCTGTAACAATTGCAGGAAGTGGAATGGGTTGTCCTTCAATTGGAATTTATTCATATGAACTTTTTAAATTTTATGATGTTGAAAATATTATTAGAATTGGTTCAGCCGGTTCATATTGAGAAAATATTAAAGTTTATGATCTGGTTTTAGCAACAGAAGCTATTGGTGATAGTACAGCATTTACAGAATCAGTATTAGGTGAAGCAAAAGAGGTGATGGAACCTTCGAAAAAACTAAATGATAAAATAATCGAGTCTGCTAAAAAATTAAAAAGAGAAATGCATCTTGGAAGAATTCATTCATCAGATATTTTTTACTCTTCTATTCCAGTTCAAGAAAGAATTACTAGAACAAAAGCATTGGTTGTAGAAATGGAATCATATGCTTTATTTACTAATGCTAAAAAGTTGGGTAAAAATGCCGCTTGTCTTTTAACTGTTTCAGATAATATAATTACAAATGAAGAATCAAGTCCTGAAGAAAGACAAAATTCATTTAAAGATATGATGGAAGTTGCTTTAGGTGCTATTTAAAATACTAGTAATTAAAGTATAATTGTTATTATGATTACTGTAGATATAATAAATAAAAAAAAATATAATCAAGAATTATCAAGCGAAGAGATTGATTTTATTGTTAAAGGTTTTACAAATAAAACAATTCCAGATTATCAAATGAGTGCCTTATTAATGGCTATTTTTTTTAACGGAATGAGCGAAAAAGAAACAGTAGCTTTGACCAAAGCGATGATTAATTCTGGAGATGTTTTAGATCTAAGTTCAATACCCGGAATTAAACTAGATAAGCATTCAACTGGTGGGGTTGGTGACAAAACATCATTAGTTTTAGGGCCTATTGTTGCTGCATGTGGTGGAGTTGTGTCTAAAATGTCAGGTAGAGGTTTGGGTCATACTGGCGGAACTATCGATAAATTAGAATCTATCCCTGGTTTTAATTGTTTTATTTCAATTGATGAATTTAAAACCATTGTTAAAAGAACTGGTTTATCAATTATTGGTCAAACAGCTTCTTTAGTTCCTGCAGATAAATTAATGTATGCTCTTCGAGATGTAACAGGAACAGTGGATTCATTGCCATTAATTGCATCCTCAATAATGTCCAAAAAATTAGCAACAGGTAGTGATGCCATTTTACTTGATATTAAATGTGGTAATGGGGCTTTCATGAAAGATTTAGAATCTTCAAGAGAACTCGGAAAAATCATGATTAAGATAGGTAAATCACTTAATAAAGATATTAAAGTCGAGATTACGAACATGAGTCAACCATTAGGTCGAATGATCGGGAATAAAAACGAAATAGTTGAATCAATAGATACATTATCAGGAAAAGGTGATGCTAATTTTGTTAAATTGTGTTTAAGCTCTGCGGCGACAATGTTAGTTCAAGCTGGAATAGCTAAAAATTATGAAGAAGGTGAAATAATGGCTAAAGATGCGATTTCATCTGGAAGAGCATTAAATAAATTTTATGAATTCATTGAATCACAAGGTGGTGAATTAACATCTATTAAAAGTCCAATGTTTTGAAATCCTAAAAATAAAGTGGAGGTATTAGCGACTTCTAATGGTTTCTTAGAAATCCATGATTCATTAATATTTGGGAACGTTTCTCTTAAATTAGGAGCGGGTAGAAGAACGCAAAATGAAGTATTAGATTTCGAAGCTGGAATTGAACTTAGAAAAATTACCAATGATTTTGTTAAAAAAGGTGATGTACTTTTTGTTTTATATTCGAGTAAAACGATTGATCTTTCTTTAATAAAAGAATTAGAAAAAGGATATAAAATAAATTCTAAAGTTATTGCTAATAAAATTATTCTTGATAAAATTAACTAAGGAGAGTGTTATGAGATTTGTAGATATGATAGATCATACTTATTTAAAACCAGAAGGTACAAGTAAAGAGATCGATAAATTAATTGATGAAGCTATTCAATGAAAATTTGGTGGTGTTTGTGTTAATTCATCATGAGTTAAACATGCCAAAGAAAGAATTGGTAAAAACAACATTAAAATAATTTCTGTTGTTGGTTTTCCTTTAGGTGCTGGAGCAACACAAGCAAAAGTACATGAAGCTAAACTTGCTATTGATCACGGCGCTGATGAAATTGATATGGTTATGAATATCGGAAGATTTAGAGATGGTCAATATGATTATGTTTTAAATGAAATTAAAAAAGTTAAAGATGCTATTGGAAATAAGGTTTTAAAAGTTATAGTTGAAACAGCATTATTGAAAGATTATGAAATTGAAAAAGCTGCTGATATAGTTTTAAACTCTGGTGCCGATTTTATTAAAACAAGTACAGGCTTTTCATATAGAGGAGCAACCTTTAATGATATTGAAATTTTCAATAAAGTTATTCAAGGTAAAATTAAAATGAAAGCTGCCGGTGGAATTAAAACTATTGCTGATCTAGAAAAATATGCTGAGATGGGTGTTGAAAGATTTGGAACATCATCATCAATAGCTATTCTATCTGGTAAAGAATTAAAAGAAAAGTACTAATAAAAATACCCTCAATAAAGAAGGGTATTTTTATTGATCGCTTTCTTCAAGAATATTTGAATAAAATAGATTGTGATAAAATCCTTTTAGTTCAAGTAATTCACTATGATTCCCCTTTTCAATAATTTCTCCATCCTTCATAACTACAATAACATCTGAATTAACAATTGTAGATAAACGGTGAGCAATAACAAATGTTGTTTTAGTTTCCATTATTTTTAAAATACCCTTTTGAACATTGTGTTCTGTTTTAGAATCAACATTCGATGTTGCTTCATCTAGGATAAGAATATTAGATGGAGAATAATAAGCTCTTGTTAAGGAAAGCAATTGTGATTCACCTGCAGAAAAATCATTTGAATCCTCAACTATTTGATCATAGTTATTAGGTAAAAGATTAATGAAGTGATTTGATCCTATAGCATTAGCAGCATCTTTAATCTTAGCAATATCATTATCATTTTTATTATGACCGTAAGCAATATTTGTTGCGATAGATTCAGAAAACAAAGAAACTTCTTGAAGAACAACAGAGATGAATTTTCTTAAATTGTACTTATCTAATTCTCGAATATTTTGACCACCTATTGTGATGCTTCCTGAATCCAATTCATAAAATCTTAAAATTAGATTTATTAGAGTTGTTTTACCACTTCCTGTTGGTCCAACAATAGCAACTTTTTGTCCCTTTTTGATATGTAGATTAAAATCTTTAATAATTGTTGGTCCACCTTCATAAGAAAAGTTAACATCTTTAAAGATAATATCTCCGTCAAGATTATCCACTTTAGTGGTACCAATATTTGTATCATTATCAACAAGTAATATTTCTTGAATTCGATTAGCACTAAAAATTATTTTTTGAATAAAGGTTGCAAATCTAGATATGTTCCCCAATTCTCCATTTACTTGTCTAACCATAAGAACGAAAGCTGTTATTGTACCTAAAGTTAAAACTGGATCAATCCCTCCATGTGGTATTTGGAAAGTAATAAAAATCAATCCTAATATATATATTATTCCATAAGATAAATTTTCCGTTAAATCAATATATGGTCAAAGAATGGCTGTTTTATATTCTGCTTTTCAAAAATCACGAGCATGACTTTCATTAATTGAATCAAATTCATTCATGACATCTTTTTGTTTTCCGAAAAGATATATAGCTATTTTATTTTTGGTGTGTTCTTCGCAAAATGCACCAATTTCTCCAACTTTTTCTTGCATTCTTAAATAATTAGGAGAAGCAGATTTGGCTATCAAAAATGAGCCAGTAAAAAATACTATCATCATTATTAAGGTTATTAAAGCAAGAAGGGGAGAGTAAACTATTAATGTTGCAACTGAAGCGACAATAATAAATGGAGAAACAAACATAGATGAAAACATTTGTACTGAATTGGTGATAAGTTGATCAACATCAGAAGTTGTTCTAGAAATAAGTTCTCCTGCCTTATTCTTATCAGTATAGCTTATTGAAACAGATATTAATTTTTCAAAAACCGCTCTACGAATTCTTGAACCAGATCTATAAGATAATGAAATAGTAATCATAAATAAAGTATGATTGGTTATAAAATAAATTGAATAAGCTCCAAAAGCAATTATAAAAAGATAAAAAATACTTAGCAATTCTTGATCACTAATTTGTGATTGACTTGGAGAGGCTACATCAAAAGCTTTTATAAATTCATCTAATGTAAGACCTGTATAAATGGCAGCAAGAATAATCGAGGCTGCCGAAAGAGCAGAAATAAATAAACAAACTATTACTAATAATTTATCAGCCTTAAAAAATTCTGTAAATAATTTAATCATTTTTCAAAGATGAATTTTTTTCTTTTCAATCTTTTCATTTGTATTATTCATTTTCAACCTGCCTTTCTTGGAATTCATTAATCTCCTGATATGTCGGACAGTTTTTAACAAGTTCATCGTGTGTTCCTTGGCCAACAACTATTCCCTTATCTAAAACAATTATTTGATCCATATCTCTAATTGTTGAAATTTTTTGAGCAACAAAAATTTGGGTTACATTTTTCTTGATCAAATTAATAGATTCTAAAATTTTCTTTTCAGTAATATTATCTAAGGCAGATGTTGAATCATCGAAAATAATTATTCTTGAATCTTTTGCAAGTGTTCGAGCAATTGAAACTCTTTGCTTTTGACCACCTGATAAATTTTGACCATTTTGTTCTAGTTTATAATTAATTCCTTCTTTTTTAGAATCAACAAATGATTTCATTTCAGCTATTTTTAATAGTTCTAATACTTGATCGTCAGTAATGCTTTCATTTCCAAATTTAACATTAGATTTAATTGTTCCAGAAAATAAATATTTTTGTTGAAAAGAAAGAGAGATATTGTTAATTAAATCATTTGTGTTTAGGTCTTTTATATTTACACCATTAATAGTTATTTCTCCACTTTGAGGATCAAATAATCTTGTTATTAAGTTAATAAGTGAGGATTTCCCACTTCCTGTTGGACCAATAATTCCAACTCGTGTATTTTCTTTAATTGTTAAAGACACATTACTTAAAACTTGATCTATTGAATCTTTGTTATATCTAAAAGAAATATTGTTGAAAACAATATCTCCTGCTTGAAATTCCTTACCGGTATCATTAAAGTGATTATTAGTTAAAGCAATAATTTCCTGCATTCTTAATTTGGAAGCATGCGATCTTGCTTTAAAAATTTTAATTATAATAAATTCAAAAACAGATCACATTATTAAATATGAATAATTAATGAAGGCAACTGTATCACCAACATTAACTTTTGCATCAGGTATACTTCAAGTTATTATTGCAAAAACTAAAACTATCAAAACAGAAGTTGAAGCAACAAAAGCTAGAGAAAACGGTCATCCGCTGAATACTTTTTTATCCGCCTTAATTGCTGTTTTTAATCATGCATCATTAATTTTTATGAATCTATCTCTTTGTCTTTGTTTTAAATTAAAAGCTTTAACAACTCTAGCACCTGTAATATTTTCTTTAATTATTTTATTTAATGAATCGGTTAATTCTAAAGATTCAAGATAACTCTTTTCGGCATTCATTGATAAAACGGCAATAACAACGTAAAAAATAAATGCAAAAGCAATTAATGCAAGTGCAGCAACATAATTTAAAATTAAACACATAATGGAAAATGAAATAAACCTAAATAGTGAAGGAATAAAATTTATAGTTAAATAATTAAGATAATTTGCATAATTCAAATTATCTAATTGTAATCTGGTTTGCAAGGAATTTTCTTTAAAATCTTTTAGATCTTCTGGAGAAAGATATTGAATATTTTGGAAAACTCCCCGTCTAATTTCTGCTAATTTATTGGTTGAAAATTTAGCAAGATATTTTCTTCCAATGTAAGTAAAAAATAGGGCAAAAATACCGGCCAATAACATAAATAATAAATTGTAAATAATTTCACTAACAGGGAAATTGGCTTTATCATTAAATTCTTCAACAACATTAATAATTCTACTTAAAAGATAAGGTAAAGCCGCTCCACCTAATGAAGAAAAAATACTATAAAGTGAACCTAGAAATAGGAATTTATAATCTATTCTTTTCATATTGAATAATTTAGTATTGGCTTTCTTCAAAACTAGTCCTTTCTCTATTTATTAGTTATCAAAAGACAAAAAAAATTCATCAATTATTTAAAATAAATGACAAATATTTTCTCTTGTTTGTAAAAATTTACTACTTGATTATTTGAGTAACTGATCCAGCACCAACTGTTCTTCCACCTTCACGGATAGAGAACTTAGTACCTTCTTCAATAGCTACAGGGTAAATAAGTTTAACAGTAAGTTCAATGTTATCTCCAGGAATAACCATTTCTTTACCACTTGGTAATTCAATACCACCTGTTACATCAGTTGTTCTAAAGTAAAACTGAGGTTTGTAATTTTTAAAGAATGGAGTGTGACGTCCTCCTTCTTCTTTTTTAAGAGCATAAATTGCCGCTTTGAATTCTTTATGAGGAATAATTGATCCTGGTTTAGCAAGAACTTGACCACGTTCAATCTCTTCTCTAGCAACCCCTCTTAATAAAAGACCTGCATTATCACCAGCTAGAGCTTGTTTTAGATTCTTTCTAAACATCTCAATACCAGTAACTGTAGTTTTTTTAGTAGGGTGAATTCCAACTATTTCAACATCATCATTGATGTTTAATTCTCCACGTTCAACACGTCCTGTTGCAACAGTTCCACGTCCTGTAATTGTGAAAACATCTTCAATAGCCATCAAGAATGGTTTATCTTTTTCACGAACAGGAGCTTCAATGTAAGCATCAACAGCATCCATTAAATCATAGATTTTTTGTTCATATACTGGATCTCCTTGAAGAGCTTTAAGAGCTGAACCAGTAATAACTGGAGCATTATCTCCATCAAATTCATAATCTGATAATAATCCTCTAACTTCCATTTCAACTAGTTCAATAATTTCATTTGCTTCCTCAGGTGAACCCAACATATCGATTTTGTTTAAAAATACAACAATTTTAGGAACTCCAACTTGTTTTGAAAGTAGAATGTGCTCTCTTGTTTGAGGCATAGGACCATCTGTTGCAGCAACAACTAAGATAGCTCCATCCATTTGAGCTGCTCCTGTAATCATGTTTTTAACATAATCAGCGTGACCTGGACAATCAACGTGTGCATAGTGTCTTTTTTCTGTTTCATATTCAATATGCGATGTATTAATTGTTATTCCACGCGCTTTTTCTTCTGGTGCCTTATCAATAGATGCATAATCTTGAGCTTTTGATAAACCTTTTTTTGAAAGAGCAGTTGCGATTGCTGCAGTTAATGTTGTTTTACCGTGGTCAACGTGACCAATTGTTCCAATGTTAACATGTTCTTTCGTTCTATCGAAATCTTCTTTTGCCATTTTATTCTCCTTATATTAAGTGTTTTCTCACTTTGTTTTTTATTTGTTTGATTTTGAAATATTATTATTATATATTATTTTATCTATTATTTAACATTTCTAACATTTCATTTTAGATTATGGAATGTCGCTTCACCTTTAAATTCAGCTACTGTTCCTAGTTCTTCTTCAATTGCCAATAATCTATTGTATTTAGCAACTCTATCAGATCTAGACATTGAACCAGTTTTAATTTGTCCTGTATTTAATGCAACTGCTAAATCAGCAATTGTTGTATCTTCAGATTCTCCTGAACGGTGAGAAACAACTGCTGTCATTCCTGCTTTATGAGCCATTTCAATAGTATCTAAAGTTTCTGAAACTGAACCAATTTGATTTAGTTTAATTAGGATTGAGTTAATAACTCCTTCTTTAATAGCTTTTGCAAGTATTAACTTATTTGTAACTGTTAAGTCATCTCCCATAATTTGGTGTGTTTTACCTAAAGATTCATTTTGAGCTTTAAATCCATCTCAATCTGATTCTGCAAATCCATCTTCGATAGAAATGATAGGGTACTTAGCAACTAATTTATTGAAGTACTCAACCAATTCTTTTGAAGTAAATTCAACTTTATCCTTCATTTTTTCAAATCCAGGCTTTTTAGAAGAGATAGCTTTTTTTAGTTTGTTAAAAGTATATTTTTTAGTTGTAGCATTATATAGTTCACTTGATGCTGCATCCATTGCAATGGCAACTGCATTTTCCCCACTAACAGCTGGTTTGAATCCTGATTTTTTAATAGCTTTAACTAAAAACTCTAAGGCCTCCTCGTGATTTTTTAAATCAGGCGCAAAACCACCTTCATCCCCAACTTGTGTTCCGTAACCTGCATCATGAATAAGTGTTGCTAAATTATGGAATACTTTATTTGCCATTTGCATAGCTTCTCTAAAGGTTTTTGCTCCTAGAGGCATAATCATAAATTCTTGGAAATCAAGTGTATTTGAAGCATGTTCTCCACCATTTATAACATTCAACATAGGTACCGGTAATGTTTTAGCGTTTGTTCCACCAAGGTAACGATATAGAGGTAAGTCTAATTCATCTGCCGCAGCTCTAATAACTGCTAATGAAACTCCTAAAATAGCATTTGCTCCTAATTTCTTTTTAATTGGAGTTCCGTCTAGTTTAATCATTGTTTCATCAATAAAACGTTGGTTTGTAACATCAAGACCTAATAAAGCAGGAGCTATTATTTGGTTAACATTGTCAACAGCAAGCATAACACCTTTACCACCATATCAATTGTTCTCATATTTTTTAGAACCTTTATCTCTTAATTCTACAGCCTCTCTTCTACCTGTCGATGCCCCAGAAGGAACAATAGCAGATCCAAAACCACCAAATTCTGTATGTACTTCAACTTGCACAGTTGGATTGCCACGTGAATCTAAAACCTCTCTTGCATGAATATTTATAATTGCTGACATATTTGTAATCTCCTTATTTTTTTAAATATATCTAATTTTATTGAATTTTTTCAATTAAATATATATTAACAATCATTATATATGATTTTGGAGTTTTGAAGGTAAAAATTACTTCAATTGTTTTTTTATTTCGTCTACTTTATTTAGTTTTTCTCAAGGTAAATTTAGTTCATTTCTACCGAAATGACCATAAACTGCTGTTTGAAGATAAATAGGTTCTCTTAATTGCAATGAATTAATAATTCCTTTAGGGGTAAGATCAAAAACTTCTTCCACAATTTTTCTTATTTTATCTTTGGAAATTGTTTCAGTACCAAAGGTTTCGAATGAAATTGAGATTGGTTTTATTACTCCAATTGCATATGAAAGCTGAATCTCTAGTTTTTTAGCAACACCTGCTGCTACTAAATTTTTAGCAACTCATCTTGCTGCATATGCAGCTGAACGATCTACTTTAGTACAATCCTTACCACTAAACGCCCCTCCACCATGTCTTGACATTCCACCATATGTATCAACAATGATTTTTCTTCCAGTTAAACCGGTATCACCAATTGGTCCACCAACAATAAAACTACCTGAAGGATTAATTAATATTCTATAGTTATTATTTTTAAAAAAATGTTCTATGATGGGTTCAATGATTTGTTCCTTAACATCTTTTTCGAATTTAGTTTTATCATAATTCTCAGTGTGTTGTATCGAAAGTAAAACATCTCTTATTTCAATGTCTCCATTATCTAAATATTCAACAGTCACTTGAGATTTCATATCAGATTTCAATTCTTTAATCTTTTTTGATTTTCTTAATTCTTCTGCTTTTTTAACAAGCGCATGAGCAACAGTAATGGCTATTGGCATATAATTTTCGGTTTCATTTGTTGCATAACCAAACATTATTCCTTGATCTCCGGAACCAATTTCATTCCCTAAATCAACACTATTTCTAATTTCTTCTGATTGTTTATTAACATTAGATAGAATAGAAAAATCATTTTCAGTATAACCTAATTCCATTAAGATACCTCATGCAATTGTTACAAAATCAACATAAGTATGTGTAGTTAATTCACCACCAATAATAATTAATCTATTTGAAGCCATAACTTCAACTGCTACTTTAGCATTCTTATCTTCTTTTAAGACTGCATCTAATATGGCATCGGATATTTGATCACATATTTTATCTGGGTGACCTTTTCCCACTGATTCAGATGTAAAGATTATCGCCATATTCCCTCGTTCTACAGTAATTTATTTTTAAATAATATCATACAAAACATTTATAATAAAGATAAAATATTAAGTACATAATACTTGTGTATCAAGAGGTATATTCATGATAAAAATATTATTAGCAGGAACTCCAAATTTCTCGGTACCTATTTTTGAAGAAATTATTAAAAATTTCAAGGTTGTTGGTATTATTACTCAACCAGACAAAAAATCAGGAAGAGGATTAAATATGATTGCCTCTCCTGTTAAGGAATTGGCCATCAAATATAATATTAAATTGTTTCAAGAAGATAAAATTAATAATATTTTTGATGAACTTAAATTGTTAGATTTTGACATCTTTTTAACTTGTGCATTTGGCCAATTAATTCCTGAAAATATTTTAGCCTTAGCAAAGAAAGGTTCCTTAAATATTCATGGATCCTTGCTACCAAAATATCGTGGAGCAGCACCTATTCAACATGCTTTATTAAATGGAGACAAGAAAACAGGAATTTCATTAATTTATATGATAAAACAAATGGACGCCGGAGATATTATTTTTGAAGAAGAAATTAAAATTGAAGCTGAAGATACAAGTGATAGCCTTTTTAACAAATTATCTTTAGTTGCTAAAAATAAAATTTCAAGATGACTGGAATTATTTTATAAGGGTGAATTTTATGAAAAAAAGCAAGATATAAATAAAGTAACTTTTGCACCTAAATTATCAAAAGAAGAAGCATTACTAAAAATTGATACTTCTGAGAAAATGATTAATAAAATTAGAGCGTATAGTTCAAATCCAGGAGCTTATTTATTTATTGATAATAAACGTGTTAAGATTTTTGAAGCACAAATTGAGGAGAACAAAAAATACTTGAAAATTGAATCAAAAAATGGCTTCATTTACTCTAATAAATATCAATTTGAAGGCAAGAAAATAATCGATATTAAATAAAATTTAATAATAAAACCATTTATTTATTTATAATTATAAATTATGAAAAAGAAAAATATTATTTTGGGACAAAAATTTGATTTTGATAGTCATGATGAAATTAAAAATTTTTGAAGATCGCAAATTTGAAAATTAGAAGTAAAGAAAAATATTTGCTCTTGATTAACAATAATTTTAAATATTAGTATGGCATTCTTGAATTTAGCAACCTTAACTTTATTGATTTCTGCCATTATTTTAATCGATAAAAAAGTTAATTCCCCAAATTTTGATCCTAATGATGCGGATTTGAATAGAATTATTTCTTTAGTTTCTCTTTCGATTATACTTTCTCTTGGAATTATTGTCGCTTCTTCATCCTTAATGATTATCAAAAAGAAAAATAAGTATATGATATATCATAGAATTTGTTTGGATCTTAACAATCTAATAATTAATGGTAATGGAGAAATAGAAGATATTGATAGCGAAATCAAAGCAATTATAGATAAGCACACAGTATTAAAAAAAGAGAAATTGTTTAAAACCTTAAAACAATTCATAAGTGAGGATAAAATAAAATGAACATAGGTAAATTTCAAATAGTCAATTTTGCTGATAATGTCGATTATTTTATTAATTTATATAAAAGAAAATTAATAATACTTAGAGCTTTTATAGCATTAACGAACATTATATTTCCAACAATTGCATTAATATTAGTTATCATCTCAACATTAAATTTAGCTGGTGGCGAATATGAAACTGCTATAGTGGGTGCAGATTACATTATTTTGTCTGCCATGATTTCAGGAATAATTGCTTTAATAAATTCATTAATTTCCTTCTTTTTACTGCGAGAAAAAGTTAGATATTATAATCAAATTTATTATCAATTGATTATTGAAAAACAAAGATTCAGTCTTAATGGAGAAAAGTATCAAGGTATAGAAGATAGCGTCGAAAAGAAAAGAATATTTGAAAATTATCTTTTTACGATTATAACTGGTTATGATCAAGAAAATAAGAAGGAGAAATAAGTATGACGCAAGAACAAAAAGATATTATTGAAAGTTATTGAAGAAAGTATAAGAAAAAATATTTACATGCAAGACTATTGTTTGTTATTATAAATGTCTTTATTTTTGTTGCTTCAGCTATATTAATTGTTATAAATTTATTTACATTAAGATACAATGATATTTTTCCAGAGATTAAAGAAATATTTATTGCTCTTGCAATCATAACAGGAGCCGGAACATTTTGTATTTCTTTAGTGAGTGCTTTTCAATGAAAAGAAAAGAGAAATCAGTACAATCTTCAAATAGAAGCAATTTCAAAAATATCTGAACATAACGAAGAAATGAGTGATGAAGAATTTTTTGAATTACTGAGAGTATTGGAAGCAAGTTTAATAAGTGAAAAAATGTAAGTAACTTACTTACATTTTTTTAATATTATTTTTATTTATTTTCTTTTTGAGTATTTAATAATAATTCTTGTGTTTTTGAGATTTCTTGTTCTACTTCTTTTTCAATTTCTTCAACATCAATAATAGCTACTGAATTAATTTTAGACGCATCTTTAACTTGAATTATTTTCACACCTTTAGTTGCTCTATTGGTTTCGTTAACTTGTTCTAGATTGGTTCGAATTGCAATACCTTTATTAGTAATAATAATTACGTCCTCATTACCTTTTACTAAACCAACATAAACAAGTGCTCCAGATTTATCAATGTTAATAGATTTAACACCTTTGGCCCCTCTTTTGGTTTGCCTATAATCTTCAAGAGGTGTTTTTTTAGCAAATCCTGATGCTCCCATCGAAAGAACGATAACACCTTCGGTTGTATTAGATGCTCCAATAACTTTACTTTTAGTATCATCGAATTTCATACCAATAACACCTGTGGCAGTTCTTGACATTGACCTAACTTGATCGACTTGAAATCTAACAACTTTACCATTATTCGATCCAATAATAATTTCACTGTTTTCATCAACTTTCATTGCTTTAACAAGTTTGTCATCTTCCTTCATTTTAAGAGCGATTTTACCATTTTTGTTAATTCTTGCATATTGTGCAATAGGTGTCTTCTTAATAATTCCATTTTCAGTAATTGTTACCAAAAATTCATTATCATTATAAGAATTAGTTGTTAACATAGAAACAATTTTTTCATCTTTTTGGATTTGAATTATATTTTGGAACGGCAATCCCTTAGCTTGTTTTGAAAGTTCAGGAATTTGGTGAGCTCTTAATCTATAAACTCTACCATAAGAAGTAAAGATTAATAAATCTGTATGTGTTGTTGTTGAAATAATTTTACTTACATCATCATCGGAATAAGTGGTTTGTGTTGTAGTTCCAACTCCACCTCTTCTTTGAACTTTATATTCAATTAGAGGTATTCTTTTCACGTAACCTCTTGCAGACATTGTAATTAAAATATTTTTCTCAGGAATTAAATCTTCATCCTGAATATCTCCAATATTATTGATATCAATTTCAGTTCTTCTTGCATCGGCATATTTATTTTTTATTTCTTCTAATTCAGTAATAATTAAATCAATTGTTTTTTCTTTCGAATTTAAGATTTCATTATAGTACTTGATTTGTTCAATTAATGAAGAAAGTTCTTCAATCATTTTTTCAATTGCCAATCCTGTTAATCTACCCAAACGCATTTCTGTAATGGCTTTTGCTTGTTTATCAGAAAGTTTATATGTATTCATTAAAGCGGTTTGAGCCTCAAGGTCTGTTTTTGATTTTCTAATAAGTGCAATTATTGAATCTATGTTTTCAATAGCGATTTTTAAACCTTCTAAAATATGTGCTCTAGCCTCGGCTTTATCTAGCTCAAATTTTGTTCTTCGAGTAATAACCTCAATTTGGTGCTCTAAATATACTTCTAATGCATATTTTAAAGTTAATATCTTTGGTTCTCCTTTAACCAGGGCAATCATATTAACGCTGTAGTTTGTTTGCAAGTTAGTCATTTTAAACAATTGATTTAATAATACTTCGGGAACAACGTTTCTTTTTAAGTCAATTACAACTCTAATTCCTTTTCTTGATGTTTCATCTCTTAAATCAGTAATACCATCAATTTTTTTCTCTTTAACTAAAGAAGCAATCTTTTCAATCATTGCTGGTTTTTTAACATCGAATGGAATTTCTGTTACAACAATTCTTGCTCTACCATTTTTCAGGACTTCGATATGCGTTTTAGATCTTGTCGTTACAGAACCCCTACCTGTCGTATAAGCATCAACAATGCCTCTTCTACCTAAAATAGTGGCACCAGTTGGAAAATCTGGCCCTTTAACATATTCCATTAATTCTTCGATTGTAATATCAGGATTTTTTGCAAGAGCAATAACTCCATCAATTACTTCTCCTAAATTATGTGGCGGGATAGTAGTTGCCATACCTACAGCAATACCAACTGATCCTGAAACTAATAGATTCGGAAATCTTGAAGGTAAAACAATGGGCTCCATTTCTGAACCATCATAGTTAGGCATGAAATCAACAGTATCCTTCTTAATACCATCAATCATTTCAAAAGCAATTTTAGACATTCTTGCTTCTGTATATCTCATGGCTGCTGCTGAATCACCATCAATTGAACCAAAATTACCATGCCCATCTATTAAAGGATACCTTAATGAAAATTCTTGAGCCATTCTAACCATGGATTCATAAATAGCTGAATCACCATGTGGATGGTACTTCCCAAGAACGTCTCCGACAATACGAGCAGATTTCTTATATTGAGAACCAGAAGTAAGACCTAATTCTGACATTGAAAACAAAATTCTACGGTGGACTGGTTTTAATCCATCTCTAGCGTCTGGTAATGCTCTAGAAACTATAACAGACATTGCATATTCAAGAAAAGAATTTTTCATCTCTGAAGAAACATAAATTGGAGCAAGAGAGGGTGTTTCTTCTAAAATTAATTGTGATTTAACCTGATACTCTTCTTTGTCTTGAGGAGCTTCTTGTTCTTCCTCATCAATTTCGATTTTTTTAATATCATTACTGTCAAGAAAAACAACTTTTAAATCTTCTTCTTCGACTATATACTGATCATCGTCATCATCATTTTCTTCTTCATCAAACTTATTTCTTTTTTCTTCATCATCATTAAAAATTATCATGTGTTTTCTCCAATAACTAAACATTCGTTATATATTTATATATATTTAATTAAAATTATAGCATTTTTATGTAAAATCTCATCTATTTAATGGCTGTTTTTTACCTAATGATTATCTTATTTTTTAGTAAATGTAGCTTCAATATAATTAATGTTTTTGCCACGATTATGTCATTTAATTTCATAACCTGTTTGGATATTATTTTTAATTCTATCAGATTGATATAAATCACTTGTTTGGAAAAGAATTGTTGCTCCAAATTCTTTTAACGATTCAATAGAATAATCATACAGAATATCATTATCTGTTTTTATTTTTAAAATACCTTTTTCACTCAAAAGATTCTTATATATTTCAAGATATGTTTTATAAGTTAATCTTCTTTTATAATGTCTCTTTTTCGGTCAAGGATCACTAAACGTTAATCATATTATGGATGTTTGTCCTTCGAAAGCCTCTGATAATTTCGATATATCTTGACAAATGACTTTGAGATTAGATATTTTATTATTATCGATCAATTTTAAGGCTTGTAAAACAACGGTTGGAAATTTTTCTATCCCAATAAAATTTTTATCAGGATTATTGATTGCCATTTGACTAAGCATTTCTCCTTTGCCCATTCCTATTTCCAAAATAGTATTTTTATCGATCTTAATTGGAATATCTGTAATAACACTTGGATGGTTGGAAATAATGTGATTTGCCTCTGGGTTGTTTCTTAATCTCATATATTTATAATACTAAAAAATTAAAAACCTTTATAATTAAAGGAAACATGAATAAAATAAATATTGATGAAGATTTTATTAACATACAAGCATACAAATACGATGGAACTTTATATCGTCAATGAAATGGTGCGAGAATAATTGCCTCTTCACCAGAATACGTTTTAGTTTTATTGAACAAAACAAAAGTTCAGGAAGCTAAAAATCAAAAATGAATTATTACAGAACCTATATTATGATTTTTTTCGAAAATAAAATTTTTTAATGCAACTCTTACAATTAAAAAAGATGGTTTTTATTATTATGCGAATCTTTCTTCGCCATTTTTCTTCGAAGAAAATACAATAAAATATATTGATTATGATTATGATGTTAAAAAATATCCAGGTAAGAAATTCTCAATCGTTGATCATAATAATTTTGTCACAAATAAGGATTGATATGATGAAAAAACCAAAAGTGTAATATATCAAAATTTGGTTGAAATTGCTGAAATGTCAATGAAAAAAGAGGGTATTTTTAACGAAAAGATAATAAAAAATATTATCAAAAAGATAATATCTAAAAGATTGATTGAAAAGAAGCATTTCGAATTTTTATTTAAAATTTAGTGGGCGGTAATTTCTAATAGAAATTATATGGCGCGCTCGGAAGGACTTGAACCCTCAACCTCTTGGGCCGTAACCAAGCACTCTATCCAATTGAGCTACGAGCGCATTATGGAGGCACCAACGAGATTCGAACTCGTAATCAGGGTGTTGCAGACCCATGCCTTGGCCGTTTGGCTATGGTGCCATATTAAACCCTACTAATTATATATTAAATTTTCTTTTATTTTTTTGCATAATTAAATGTAAATTCTCCATCAAAAACTTTTGCAAGTCCACCATTTTTATAGTTAGGGCCAATATGAGTAGCTACATTCAATAAATGTTGAGACGAATTTTCCATAGCAATTAATGCTCCTAAATAATTAATGGTGGATGTGTCATTCATTGAATCGCCAATGTGAACACTTTTAGTTGGTTCAACATTTAATAATTTTGTAACAAAAACAGCTGCTAAACCTTTTGTGGCTTGAGAATCTGTTACTTCAATAACTAAATCATTTCCTGATATTTGAAATGAAAGTGAAGGAAATTTTTCTTTTAATTCAAGAAAAACTTTGTACAGTTTCTTTTTTGAACAACCAGCTAGAACTAATTTGTTACATTTAAGATTAGGATTGAAATCATTTAAATTAAAATAATGTTTTTTGTTAAATCATTTAAAAGGTGTTAAATATCAATTATTGGTATAAACTTGATATTTAGAATTCGGAATAATGAAAACGTTATGTTTAATTGCAATATCTTTTATTAGTTTAATCATTTCAGATTGAATAAAAATATTTTGTAAAATTTCACCCTTGCTATTAACAATAATTGCCCCGTTTTGACAAATTGCATACTCAATATCAAGTTGCTTCATAATATCTTGAACTTTATTGCTAAAACTTCGTCCAGTCGAAATGATTACAGGTGTTTGTTGATTTATCTCTTTAATTTTTTTAGCATTTAAATCAGAAACATAACGTCTTTTGTAATCTAAAGTCGTTCCATCAAGATCAATAAAAAAACATTCAACTTCAAATTCCTCATTAAGGTCTTTGTTTATTTTAATTTTGATATTTCCTCATTTCATTTATCGTAAGGTAGAAAACCTACATTACTAAATAGTACCTTACCCTTTTTATATATCATAGTTGTTGGTGTAGCCGAAATCTTAAAGTGCTTTAAAGCCTCCTGATTATCATCCACATCACATGTAATTAACATTATTTTTAGATCATTAGATAAATCCTCTAATATGGGCATTTGCATAATACAAGGACCACAAGTTTCAGAGTGGAAATTTAGAATAATAAACCCATCCTTTGTTTCTAAAATATTTTGAATTTCTTCTAAGTTTTTCGCTGCATGAATCATCTCTGTTCTCCTTATTGTTTAATTTATATCACTATTTTATCATTTAATTAATATGATTTTGCATAAATAAGAAATCTGTTGGTTTTCTTTCCTGTAAAAATACATTTTCCTTCTCTAGGAACTTTCATTTCCAAAGGAATGCACCTTGCGGTTGCAGTAGTTTCTTCCTTAATTTTTAATTCGAAATCATCATTATCAATAATTGGAGTTAATACAAATTTATTTTGTTTTATTGCTTCTTTAAAATCATCATATGATTTAACAGTAATAATATTTTCTTGAAGTCTTTTTCTAGCATTCGCAAGCAAATTATCTTGAATAAGTTGTAATGTTTTTTTAACAACTGTCTTTAATTCTTCAAATTTAACTACTACTTTTTCTAGCGTATCTCTTCTTACGACAATAACTTCATTATTCTTAGCTTCTCTTGGTCCAATTTCTATTCTTAAAGGGACTCCTTCTATTTCGGATTGAGCCGCTTTGAATCCGCCGCTCTTACTTGTTTTATCAACTCTTACTGAATATATCTCTTCTAAAGATTCTTTTACTTTAATTGAAAAATCTGGCACAAGTTTTTCTTTATCAGCCATTATTTCGATAATATCAATTTGAATTGGGGCAACTTTTGGTGGGATAATGATTCCTCTATTATCGCCATGTGTCATTATGATAGCTCCTAATAATCTTGTTGAAATACCTCATGATGTTTGATAAACAAATTCTTGCTTGTTTTCCTTAGATTTATAAGATATATTAAACATTTTTGAAAAACTTTGACCTAAGAAATGGCTTGTTCCACTTTGTAATGCTTTTCCATCTTTCATCATTGCTTCGACAGTAAATGTAGATATTGCTCCAGCAAATTTTTCTAATTCTGTTTTAGTGCCGGTGATAACTGGAATAGCTAAATAATCTCTTAAAAAAGTTTCATATGTTTTTAACATTTCCATTGTCATATCGATTGCTTCTTTTTCCTCAACGTGACATGTATGTCCTTCTTGTCATAAAAATTCTGTATTTCTAAGAAATGGATTTGTTGTTTTTTCTCATCTTAAAACATTAGCTCATTGATTATATGAGAGCGGTAAATCATTATGAGAATTTATTTCGCTTTTAAAAAATTCTGCAAACAAAACTTCAGACGTTGGTCGAATATAAATATCTTCAGATAATTTTTTATTTCCTACCTTAGTAATTGTTGCTAATTCAGGAGCAAAACCATTTACATGATTTTGTTCTTTGGCAATTAAACTATTTGGAATAAGCATTGGTAAGTAAACATTTCTTATCCCTTTTTTTCTAAGTATTTTATTAAAATGAATTTGAATATTTTCTCAAATACCATATGAATTAGGTTTGAAAATTATTGTTCCTTTTACTGGTCCATATTCAATTAAATTTCCATTCTTAACAACGTCTATATATCATTTAGAAAAATTTTCTTCAATTGGAGTAATTTGTTTGATTGATTTCATTTTTTAATTATAAGTTAGTTTCCAAAAATTGAATAAAAAAAACACCCTTAACGGATGATATGGCTGCCCCTGTAGGATTCGAACCTACGCATGTCGGCACCAAAAGCCGATGCCTTTCCGCTTGGCCAAGGGGCAAAATGGTGGAGGAGGAGGGATTCGAACCCCCGAATCCGAAGAAAATGGGTTACAGCCACCCGCATTTGGCCGCTTTGCTACTCCTCCAAATTATACATTTACTATATTTTGAAATGCTTAAATATTATAGTGGAAAAATTGAAATAAAATTTCAAAAAAATTAATTATTGTTTGTAATAGTCGAAAGTGCCTTATAAGAAAATTCGGTCGGAACTTTTCTTCCGAAAGATTCAATTTCAACAATAGCTAATTGATTTTCAATATCAGTTTCAATGATTTTTCCTTTTTCTCCTGTGAAAGATCCTTGAACTATTTGAACCATAACACCAATTTCAAAAGGATTTTTATATTCTAAATCTTTAAATTCTTGATTTTTTAATTTTTCCATTTCGATCGATTTCTGAATTTGTCTCTCACTAATCGGTGTGGGTTTTGTACCTTTACCCGAAGATCCTACTAACCCTGTAACATTTTCGGTGTTTCTGATTAAAAATCATGCCTCATCAGTCATAACAACTTTAACAAATATATATCCTTTATACATATTTTCCATTTTTATTTTATATTCTTTCCCTTTTGATTTCTTAAGTAATTCAGCACTTGTTATTACAGGTTGCTTGAAAATTTTAAAATCTTCAAAAAGATGATTCATGCCTTCCGCTGATATTTTGTTTTTTAAATTCTCGATTACGTTTTCTTCTTTTTTTGACACTGTTGAAACCATGTATCATTCCATTTTTAATTTATCAATCATATTATTTTGCTCCCATTAATTCTATTAACTCTGTTGCTCCCAATGATATTAAAGCAAAAAACCCTGTTAGGAATATTATAAAAAGAAAAATATAAAAAAAACTTTTATTATGTTTTTTTTCTAATGGTCACCTAACCCTTTTTAATTCCTTTTTAAAATTTCTAATTACATATGGTTTTTCGGGAAGAGTAATGTTTTCGGTATTTGGTGATTCATTTGTTTTATCAACATTAGAAGTTTTCTCAATTTCGTCCATTATTTTTCCTCCTTGTGTTCATGATGAGCACGACAATTATTACAAAACTTATTAATTACTAGTCTATCTGTGCTTGATTTATTAGTATAATAATTTTTTATTTTGCAATTTTGACATGCTAACGCAACTTTTTTTTTCATTATTAACAATTATACATAATTAAAAAAATTCTTCACTAAATATGAATAAGCATTAAAAACAAAAAATTAAATGATTAACTTACAAAATTTTCTATTTGTTTGTTTATATTTTCCCTAATTTTTTCAACTTCCCTCTTAACAAAATGAGAGGTTGTAGTATTCTTAATTGCAACCTCTTTAATTGATAAATTTTTTATAAATAAATCATTAAAAATCTTTGATTGAAAAGCTGTTAAAAAATCATAATTAATTTCTAAAGATTTATATGTGTCGCTATGATAATTTTCAACTAAATCAAAACATAAATAATTGTTTAAAATAGCACTATTTTTTCTAGTGAAAGATCTACAATATGAGAACATAATATATTTAATATTTGAAAGTAAATATTGTTCTAACGTTAACTCTTTTGTAGGATTGAATAACTCTGCCTTCTTCAATAATTGTTGTAAACAATCTAGAATTAGATCGTTTTCATCAACTGGAATAGAATAGAATTTTTTGAGGATATAATATGCATTTTTCATGAACATATCATTATTATCAATATAGAGTTTTCTAATTACTTTTTCGGAATTTGACATTTATTCTTCCTTTCTATTTTTTAAATAGAATAAAAAAATTCCTGTTGCTACTGCAACATTTAAAGATTGAACCGTTCCTTCCATTTTTATAAAAATATTTTGATCTGCTTCTTTTAAAAGAGATCTCGAAATACCTTTCCCTTCATTACCTACTATTAAAGCAAGTGGGAAATTATAATTAATTTTGGAATAATCACTAGCACCCTGTTCTAAGGAGGTTGCATAAATTCAAAACATTTGTTTTTTTAATTTGGTTATGGTTGCTTGTAATGAATTAACTTTAATGATTTTCATACCAACTATCCCACCTGAGGATACTTTAAAAACAGTTTCATTTACATCGACTGATCTTATGTTTGGTATTATAATATGGCGAATACCCGAAGCGTTTGCGCTTCTTAAGATTGATCCAAAATTTTGTGGGTCTTCAAGGTGGTCTAATATTAATATTATTTGAGGTTTATCTTGAAAAATAACTTCTAAATCGTAATATTTAAATTCATTAAGAATTGCAATGTATCCTTGGTGATTTAAATTTGTAATTTCGTTCATTTCTTCTTTAGAAATTATTTTGATGGGTATTTTTGTGTGTAAATCGTTTTGAGGCTTTAACAAATAAATAGTTTTGATATTCATATTATTGGCAATTGCTTCCAACACGGTGTTTTTACCACAAAGTAATTTAACCATAAAACTAAGCTCCTTTTTTTACTATTTTTGTCCTAATATGTGTGATAATTTTTCCCTAAGTTTATCTGCTTGCTCTCAATTTTTTAATTTTTTTTCTTCTTTTCACATTTTATAAATTACTTTATCATTTTCAGAAATCACTTTTTCTGTAAATTGAAAACCTAGAATTTTAAATATACTTATTACATTGTTACCTATTTTAATAGTTTTCTTTTCATTGAAGATCTTAATCATTTCATTTATATCTTTCATTGCAGCAGAAAAATTAAGAGACTCTATGTTTTTTAAAACATGTTCAATGTCGGATAATTTAGAAAAAATATAATTGTCTTCAATTAATAAAGAATTATATATCTTAATAAGAGAATTTAATTTTTTATAGTTATCTTTATATAATTGATCAGTAAACTCAATTGTATTTTTATAATTAGAATTTAATAAAATAAGTCTAAAAATATCAGCATTATAAGAATAATTATTTATATCTAGGAAATCATCAGCATACAATATATTCTTTTCTGATTTTGACATTTTTTGACCATTAAGATTAACAATTCCTAAATGAATTCATTCTTTTGTAATATCTCGACCGTGTAATCCAACAAATTGAGCATTTTCATTTTCATGATGAGGAAATTTCAAATCAATACCCCCACCATGGATATCTAATTTAGCTTGACCATATACATCAGAAAAAGCAAAACATTCTGAATGTCATCCAGGTCTTCCTTTACCTCAAGGACTATCTCAAGTCAAGCCTTCGCCCTTAGATTTTCATACAACAAAATCTTCGATGTTCTTTTTTTGATCTGTACTTTTTTCAGTATTACCGAATTCATCAAATTTTTTATTAGATAGTGATCCATATGATTTTATAGATTTAATGTCAAAATAAACCGAATTACCTGAAACATAAACTTTTCTTTCTTTTTCAAGTTTTTGAATCGATTGAATAATGATATCAATGTTTTCAGTGACGGTCGGCATGTCTACAATTGTGTTTATATTGTATTTTCTTAACATATCTTTATAAAAAGAAAAGTATTTATCACTGACTTTTTTTTCAGATATTTTTAATTCTTTGGATTTTTCAATTATTTTGTCATCAATATCAGTAATATTGTGAATAAATGTAACATTTGTACCCAAATGTTTCATTGCTCTAATAAATAAATCAAAAGTTAATACTGGTCTCATATTTCCGATATGAACCTTATCATATACAGTTGGACCACACAAATATATAAATTTCATATGAATATTATACATTTAATATTAATATTGTATTAGTAAGAGGATTATTATGATAGCAATAATTGGGAAAACATGTGTTGGGAAAACTTTTTTATTAGAAAAAGCGAAAGAATTAGGCTATTCAACATTTAATTGTGATGATTTCTTCAAAGAACAGTATAAATTCGGTAATAAATGCTATGAATTGATAAAAAATAATCTTGGTGAAAAGTATGTAAACGAGCAAGAAGTTGATCGAGAAATGTTAAGAAAATTTGTTTTTCATGAAAATGGGAAAGATTTGCTAGAAAAACTCATTTTCCCCATTCTTTCAGAACATTTTGAAAAACATAAGTATGATTTTGTGGAAATTCCCATTCTATATAGTAAAAATGGAGATTTTGAAAGATTTTTTGATAAAACTCTTAATATTATTGCAAGTAATGATTGAAGGAAAAAAATATGAAATTTTAAAAATGTGGATAACCATGATTTTAATGATTTTGACCTAATAAATACTGGCTTTTCTAAAGAAGGAAGTGTGGATATTTATATGGATAACATGCCTGTTAATAATGACTGAAAAAAGTTTTTTAATAGGTATTATATTAAAATAATATAATAATCTTAGGTCAATTAAAAGATTGGTTTTAAAATGGGGGTAAAATGAAAATTTTGTATTTTTTTGTCGAAAATTTCAACAAAATAAATGCTCATGAACTTAAATTCGTTAGAAATTTTTATTTACCTATAATTGGTCCTAATTCAACTATTTTATATGAATATTTGTCGTCTATAGATCAATCTAATAACGTATATAAGCCTGGAGTAAATTTAGAGGATTTATCTAAATTCTTGTCAATAAGTTTAAATGATTTAAATTTGGCTAAGAAAAACCTAGAGGCAGTTGGATTAATTAGATCTTTTGTTAAAAACGATAATAGAAATGGATTAATCACTTTATTGAAACCACTATTACTTGAAAAATTTATTGAAAATGATATGCTAAGATCTAATTTAATCAAGAAAATAGGTAATATAATGTTTGAAACGTTACTTTTAGAGCATAAACCTAGACCTATAAGCAAAAATGATTATGTAGAGATTTCTGCAAAGTATTTTGATATGTTTGATCATTCCTTTGATTCACAAGCAGATGATCAATATCAAACGGCAGATTTAAAACTTCCAGCTTTCGAAAGTACTGACGAGGCTATTAAATCACTTACTCCAGAGCATTTTATTAAATTTTTAGATAATGGTTCTATAACATCAGGTCAAAAGGAATATATTAATTATTCGAGAAATATTGGTTTATGTGACGCTTCGATAAATACTATACTTAATTATTCATTTGAAAACAATGGAAGAGTTGTTGTAAATTATGTGAAAAAGATAACTAATGATTTATATGAAAGAAATTTAATATCATATCAAGAAATAGTTGACTCCTTAAAGGATTCTATGAAATCAAAACGGGCTAAAAATCAATCACAAGAATTGGATTGAGGTCACTTTGATAATAAAGAAACAATGTTGGATGGAGTAAAAGAAGTTTCTTTGAATGAATTGCTTGATGATCTAGAAGAATTGATGTAGTATGAAAATCGACGAAATTAAAAAACAAGTTTTAAATCACAAAAAGATTGTTAAATTAATAAAAGATAATAATCTTAATGAACAACAAATAGAGGAATCTCTCCTTATTTTTGTCGATATCATTGAAGAAGAAGAAAAGAAGGATTTATTATACACCTCTGAACTTGAGATTCATGAAAATGGAATGATAACCAGAAAACTTGTTCCGACTGAAGTTGGGAAAAGAAAGGAAAATCTTAATAACTTTATTTTGAGAGATATTACAAACATTAATCATACTTTAACCTTTTCAAAAAATGACAAACAAGGCTTAAAGGATAATGAATTTATGTGAAATGAAGAACGCAAAGAACTTCTTCATTATTTCAAGGAAACCATTCTTAAAAATTTTCAGAATAATGAATATTTTAAGGGAACTTATTTGTACGGTGATTTTGGTGTTGGAAAATCTTTTTTTACACAAGCAATGGCCAATTATTTCGCTTCAAAAAACCAAACTGTTGCTTATATTAATAATAATGATTTAGCCAATCACCTAAAACAATTATTTAATGTGGGTTATAAAAAAACAATTGATGATTTAAAAGATGTTGACTTTCTTTTTATAGATGATATTGGCTCGGAAAAGAATTCTTCATGAATGATTAGTGAAATTTTGTTTGCTATTTTGTCTCATAGAATGCAAATTAAAAAGACTACTTTTTTTACTTCGAATTTTTCATATAAACAATTGGAAAAAGAGTTAATTAAGGGTAATGATGTTAGTGTATTTAAGGCGAAAAGATTAATGGAAAGAATTGAGGTTTTGTCTACTCCTATTTTTTTAAAAGGAAAAAATTTAAGAAGATTATAGTTCGGCTTCTAATTCAAAAATCATATCTCTAATCTCAGTTGCTCTTTCAAATTCAAGTTTCTTTGCAGCTTCTCTCATTTCAACTCTAAGCCCGTCAATAACTTTAATCACTTCTGATTTCTTGGCTTTTTTATTTTTTTGGTTTAGAACATAATCAATAGCATTTTGTAAATCATGACCTTGAATAGGTTCAGGTATAGGTTTAGTTATTGTTTGAGGAGTTATGTTATTTTCTTTATTATATTTCTCTTGAATTCCACGTTTAAATGCATTATCATCAATTGTTTCCTGCATACTCTTACTGATACCATCTGCATAAAATACAACATGACCATTTACATTTCGAGCCGCTCTTCCTGTTATTTGGATTAAGCTTCTTGTTGATCTAAAAAATGATTCCTTATCAGCATCTAGAACAAGAATCAAAGAAACTTCAGGGATATCTATTCCTTCTCTTAGTAAATTTATTCCTATTACAACATCATAAACACCCTTACGTAACTTACGAAGTATTTCATTTCTTTCTAATGTTTTATGATCAGAGTGAATGTAAGCAATCTTAACCCCTAAGGTTTGAAAGTGTTTAGTTAGTTCTTCACTTGTTCTTTTAGTTGTAGTTAAAATAAATGTTTTTTCATTTTTCTTTATTTGCTCTTGAATTCTATCATAAATATTTTCTATTTGATTTTCTGAAGGATATACTTCAATCGTCGGATCTATTAAACCAGTAGGTCTTATTATTTGTGAAATAATCTCACCCTCTACTAAATCAACTTCATAAGTTCCGGGTGTTGCTGAAACGAATATTTTTTGAAATTCATACTTCTCAAATTCATCAAATCTTAAAGGTCTATTATCTAATGCAGAAGGTAATCTAAAACCATAATCAACTAGATTTTCTTTACGAGCCCTGTCACCTCTGTACATTGCATTTAATTGAGGAATCATCATATGAGATTCATCAATAATAACAAGAGCGTCTTTTGGTAAGTAATCTAAAATAGTAAAGGGTTTTTCACCTTCATCTCTTCCATCTATATGTCTAGAATAATTCTCAATGCCTGAACAATAACCAAATTCAAGTAATGAATCAATATCATTAATAGTTCGATCATGTAGTCTTTGATACTCAAGTAATTTACCATTACTCTTAAAGTATTCTAATCTGTCTTCTAATTCGTGTTTAATTAAATTAACTGCTCTATGAATAGTTGGATCTTGAACTGCATAAATAGCAGCAGGAAATATCGCTAAACCATTAAACGCTTTTGTTATTTTTTTGGTAAGTGGATCTATTCTCACGATGCTTTCAATTTCATCTCCAAAGAAAACTATCCTTATTAAATATTCACTGGTTCAGGCAGGGGCTAATTCTATTACATCACCTTTAACGCTAAAACAACCTGCAGTTAATTCAACATTATTTCTTTTATATTGTCTTTTAATAAGGTTAATAAAAAAATGGTTTCTCTTAATAACCATACCCACTTCAATATTAAAAATTGAAGACTTATATTCTTCAGGATTAACTGAACCATAAATAGCAGCAACTGATGCAACCACTATTGAATCTCTTCTCATTGTTAATGCATTTAAAGAAGACATTCTCATGGCTTCTAAATCCTGATTAGTTTTTGATGTTTTGTCAACATAAACATCTTTTTGAGGTAAGTAGGCTTCGGGTCTATAGTAATCAAAATATGAAACGAAATACTCAACTCTATTATTTGGAAAAAAACCCTTCAATTCGCTATATAACTGCGAAGCTAAAGTTTTGTTATGTGACAAAATAATAACGGGTTTATTAAATTGTGAAATCACATTAGCAATTGTAAATGTTTTACCCGATCCGGTAACTCCTAAAAGAACTTGATTTTTTTTATTTTCCTTAATTCCTTTAACTAGTTCAGAAATAGCTTTAGGCTGGTCTCCAGTAGGTTTATATTTTGAAACTAATTCATAATTTTTTATTTTAATTTCACACCCTCTTTCAACATTTTTTCTCTATGTTCTTTAGGTCAAAAAGAAGCTTGAAATTCTCCGATATGAAATTTTTCTAGAATGAAAAGAACAAGTCTAGATTGACCAATCCCACCACCTATTGTAAAGGGTAATTTTTCACCTTCCACATCTTTGTGATATTGAAGATATAATAAATTATTGGTTTTATTGTTAAGAATTTCTGTTTGTATTTTTAAGGATGTTGAATCCACTCTTATTCCCATTGAACTTAATTCCATAGCATTATCATGTATGGGATTGTAAAGAATTAAATCGCCATTTAGATTCCAATCATCATAATCAGCAGCTCTATCATCATGAGGTTTGTTATGGCTTAATTTATGTCCGATTCCTATTAAGAAAAATGCTTTCTTTTCAATTGCAAATTTATCTTCTCTTTCTCTAGGGCTTAATTTTGGATACAATAAATATAATTCTTCTGTTGTGATAAAAGTTAATTTTTCAGGAAGAGTGTTAGTTAATTGAGGGTATTTATTTTGTGTTTCAGAAAGAGTTTTTTTAAGGGCTTCATAGATTGAATTAACAGTATTCTTTAAATAATCAATTGTTCTATTTTCCTTAGAGATTCTTTTCTCTCAATCAAATTGTTCTACATATAAAGAATGATATGGGGATAAATTTTCCTCACCCACTCTTATAGCCTTCATGTTAGCCCAAAGGCCTGCCCCTTCTTTTATTCCAAGATTTTTAATTTCTTGTCTTTTTCACTTGGCAAGTGATTGAATTATTTCTAATTGTTCTTCCTTGTAGTTAAAAATTACAGGTAAACCATCATTATTTAAATGATCATTTAGGCCCGTCTTACTTTCTAAAAAAAGTGGCGAAGACACCTTTATTAAGTTAAGGTGTTCTTCAATGTTTTTTGCGAAAGTTTGTTTGACAAACAAAACCGCTTTTTCTGTTTCTATTTTATCAAATTTGTCTTTATACATATTTCTATTCCTCTGTCATTATTTCTTGAGTATCTGCTACTAATTCTTTTGCTTTTGCAAGTTCTATACTAAAGAATGAAGTAACGCCTCTTTTTTGCATTGTGGCTCCAAATAATTCATCAACTCTTGACATCGTTCCATGTCTATGTGTTATAACAATGAATTGTGTGTCTGTTTTTAAAGATTGTAAGAATTCAGCGTATCTAACAACATTAGATTCATCAAGCGCGGCTTCTACCTCATCTAAAATACATAGTGGTAATGGTTTTGCTTTAATAATTGCAAATAGTAATGAAATGGCAATAAGTGCCTTTTCCCCACCTGAAAACAATTTAAGATTCTTAACGCTTTTACCAGGAGGTTGTGCTTGAATGTCAACACCTGATTCCAAAACATCATGTGGATCTGTTAAGAAAACTCTCGCTTCCCCACCACCAAACATTTTCTTGAATACTAAATTAAATTCAGTATTAACTAAGTCTAATGTTTTTGTAATTCTAGAAATTATTATTTTGTCCATTTCAGAAATTGCTTCCAAAATAATATTTTTTGCTTCTTGTAATTCTTGCTGGTTAGCATATATCTCATCATGACGCTCTTTTATTTCCGCATATGTTTTTATAGCTTCTAAATTAACTGTTCCTAATTCATCAATCTCTGTTTTAAGTTCTGAAACGATTCTTCTTGCTTCATCCAAGGCTAAAGTAAGCATGTAATTTTCTCGAGCGGTTTCAAAGGTTAGGTGATAATGTTCACCCAATCTTTTTGTAGCTTCGCCAACATAAAATTCTGCTTTAGTTTTTTCAGTCATTTTTTCACTTGAATTAGAAATAATAATTCTTAATGATTTTTCTAATTCTTGTTTAGACATAGTTGATCTCGAAATTGACGCATCAATTGATTCTAATTTTTCACGCTTTGATCTTAAAGTAGCTTGAATAACACCCTTGCTTGATTGTAGTTCATTTAAGGTAACATCCATACCTTTCAAGGATTCACCATCGAAAGTTTTATTACTTTGCGCTTCAAAATCATGTTTTAAATCTAAAAACAATTTCTTAACATTGTCGTTTTTTTCATTATTTTTAACAATTTCAATTGTTAATTGATTTATTAAACTTTGTTTCTCTTCTTTAATGTTTTCTAATTTAGCAATCTCCATATTGGCTACATCGATACCTTTATTTAGATCGGGAATAATTTCATTAAGTTGTCTAATTTGATCTTCAATTCCAATAAGAGTTGAACTATTAATTTTTGTTCCACCAGTTATAATTCCACCAACTCTAATTAAATCACCATCAAGTGAAGCAATTAAATATTTTTTGTCTACTAAATGAGAAATTTTATTTGCCGATTGAACATCCTCAACGATAATTGTATTTCCTAATAAGAATTTTGTTAATTTTGAATATTTGTCATCAGAACTTACTAATTCAGAAGCAACACCTATGAAACCAGGTTGATTATTAACTTTTAATAAATAATCTGATCTTACTTCCTTTTCACTAATTGAAGAAAGAGGAATAAATGTAGCACGTCCACCATTATTACTCTTTAGGAATTCGATCATTTTAATGGCAGTCTCGGATTCGTTAACAACGATATGTTGAAGAGCATTATGTAAAATGGACTCAATAGCTGCAGAATATTGCTCAGGTATATTGATAATATCTGAAACAGTTCCTTCCATTCCTTTAAATAAAGTTTTATTATCAAGAATTGTTTTTGTTCCCTTAAATAAATTGGTCTTATTTTCTTTATGATCCATCAAAACATCTATTTTTGTTTTAACCTTTAAAAGATTTGTTTTCATTGTGTTTGATTTTAATCTTAAAGTAGCAATATTTAATTCAATAGCATTAACTTCTTCCTTTTTGTTACGAACATTTTGAATCGATGATTCACCTCAAGATTCAAAATACTTTATTTCAGATGAATAAACTTCTAATTGAGTTTTCATAGCAGCAATTTTTTCAGCTCCTGCAACCTGAATTTGTCCACTTATAATTAATTCTCTTTTTTGTTCTTCGTTTTTAAAACGAACTTCAAGATTATAAAGACTTTCATTTATTTTTTCTAAATCTGTATTAAGCTCTCTGATTTCTTTTTCAAGATTAGTTTTGTAGTGAACATTTTGTTCAATAGAAATTTCTTGATCTTTGATTTTGGATTCTAAGTCCTCTTTAGTTTCTTGAACACCAATTAATTCTGCTCTTAGCTCCTCTAATTTAGCATTAAAAAGAGTTAAATCATGAACTAATAGTCCAACCTCTACTTCTTTTAATTCCTTTGATTTTTGTAGATAAATCTTTGCTTTTGCAGCTTGTTTTTCAAGTGGTTTAAGTTGTTTTTCAAGCTCATTAACAACAGTATTTATTCTTTCTAGTGATTCTTGAGTTTTTTCTAATTTTCTTAATGCTTCAACTTTTTTAGATTTATATTTACTCGTTCCTGCCGCGTCTTCAATAATACCTCTTCTCTGTTCGGGGGTTGCTTGAGCAATATCTGAAACTGTTCCTTGAGAAATAATAGCTAATGATGATTTTGAAATTCCTGATTCTAGAGCTATCTCTCTAATGTCTCTATATCTAGCAATTTGATCATTGATGTAATATGAATTATTGCCATTACCTCTTTCAAGAACTCTAGAAATTGTAAAAATTTTATGAGGAATAGATAGTTTACCTTGCGAATTATCAAAAGTTAATGTTACTTCACATTTATTTTGTTCTTTTTCTGTTCTTGAGCCGGCAAAAATAATATCTTCCATATTATCACCACGAAGTGCTTTAGATGATTGTTCACCTAAAACCCATTTAATAGCATCATTTATATTACTTTTACCTGATCCGTTTGGACCAACAATACCTACAACACCACCACTGAATTTTAAAGTTACTTTATCTGCAAATGATTTGAAGCCTTTTGCTTCCACTTTGATTAATTTCATGGTATTCCTTTATTGCAAATTTACTATATATTTCTAGATATTATTATTTAATAAAATATTATCATATTTTCATTCGAAATTTTAATATCAAATGAATTTTTGTTTATTTGCTTAATTTCTCAAGAGCGTTTTTTGCTGCCTCATTTTCGGCAACTTTTTTAGTCTTCCCCACTCCTTCGCCATAACATTTTTTGTCATGAATTAATCTTGTTAAAAAATTATTATCAGGTAATTTTAGTGATTCATAAAATATTTCTGATGTTGATGTTGATTGTATTAATTCTTGGAATTCTGTTTTATAATCTTTTAAATTATTTATATCAGTTAATTTGATTTTTGGAGCAAGATATTTAGCTAAAAATCTATCAACCTCGGTATCTCCTAAATCTAAGAAAATTGCCCCTATTAGTGATTCGAAAAGATCTGCACAAATTTTTGTTTTATTAATTAATTCATTTCTATTATTGGAACATAATAAATATTTATTTAAACCTAGCTGTTTTGTTATTTTGGCTAATGCAACATTATCAACATTTTTCGATCTTATTCTAGTAGCTTCGCCAACACCGATTTTCTTGAAGTGATTAAATATTATAATGGTTGATTTAAATTGAATTATTGAATCACCTAATAACTCTAGCATTTCATAGGACTCTGAATTTCTATGTTCATTTGAATATGTAGAATGCGTTATTGCTCTTTTATAGAAATGAATATTCTTAAATGGGATTTTGTTTTTGATTAAAAACTCTTCAATTTTAGGGTTTTGCATTATAGAACCTTTTTATACTCTTCTAAGGCATTTGCATCAAGTGCAAGTTTGACTTGTTCAAGTGCTCCATTATATGATTTATAATCGGATGAACCGTGACATTTTATTACAATTCCTTCAACACCAATAACTCAGGCTGCACCAACGTTTCTATAATCTAAATGTTCTTTAACATCTTTAAAAGCATCCTTTAGCAAGAGAGCACAAATTTTTCTAAAAAGATTTGATGTAAGATTGTCTTTAATTAATTTTTGAAAATTAACAATTGAGCCTTCCATTGTTTTTAAACAAACATTTCCGGCATATCCATCAGTTACAACTACATCAACGTTACCATCAAGAAGATCTCTTCCTTCAACAAATCCAACATAATTCATTAAACCTTCTTCTTTTAATTCTATTAATTTTTTATTAGCAATTCCGTGTGCCTCAAAACCTTTATTTTCTTCAGTACCGACATTTAGTATACTAACTTTAGGAGACTCTATTTTTAAAACTGATTTTGAAAATGCTTGACCTAATTTGGCTCATTGAACTAAATATTCAGCATTTATATCTAAGTTCGCTCCAACATCTAACATTAGAAATTTTTTATTTCTAATTACCGTAGGAAAAATAGGCATGAATGCAGGACGACTAACACCTTCTAATCTTTTTAAAATAAAAATTGAGGAAGCCAAAAGTTTCGCAGACTCTCCTGGAGACATACAAGCATCAACCATACCCTCTTTCAAAAGTTTTAATGCAGTGTTCATTGAATTGTCTTCTGAAGATGCATTTCTCAAACTAGAAGTTTTACTAACGACGTTTGGATTATGAACAACACTTATTCTTTCAGTTGGAATCAATGTTTCATTTATTATGTTTTCATCTCCTACTAAAACTATTGAATAATTATTATATTTCTTAATAAATTCCATTGTAGCTGTAATTGCTGCTGCAGGACCATGATCACTTCCCATTACATCAAATGCAATCCTTTTCATTTCACTCATAATTTACTTCTTTCTATTCCACGCTAATTAAAAAATTATAAATAGGTTGGTCTCCGTTATGAATTTCAACTTCAACATCATAATTTAAAATAATATATTTTTCCAATTCATTGGCATCTAATTTTGAAGCGTCTGCACCATAATAAATAATAATAATTTCTGGGTTCTCTTTCTTTGAAAGCATTTCTTTTATTAAAGCTTCTCCAGCTTTAATAATATTCTTTTTACATCCAATGATTTTATTCTCAATCATCATTAAATATTCATCTTTCTTAATCTTAACATTATTTATTTTAGTATCTTTGGTAGCAACGGTTATTTGACCTGTTATCAAATTTTTTAAGGATGCTTCTATTTCTTCAAGATTATCTTCTAAGCTTAAATCTGACGAGAAATTAAGCATCGCTGTAATGCCTTCTAATTGAGTTTTTGTAGAAAGAACCTTAATATTTTTGTCTTTTATTATTTTTGATGCTTGCTGCGCTGTTAAAATAATATTTGAATTATTAGGAAGGATAAAAATATTATCTGAATTAACATATTCAATAGCTTCAATGATATCTTGAGCAGAAGGATTATTGGTTTGTCCACCTTCGATTATGTAATCACACTCATATTGTTTCATTAATTCAATAATACCTGATCCACTATTGCATGAAATAATGGCAGAAGTCTTCTTCTCAACTTTTTTATCCATTGTTGAAGCACTGTCAGCTTTAGTATCGCTTGCTTGAATGGTCATGTTCTCAGATTTTATATTTTCAAATTCACCAAATTTTTGGGAATAATTTAATACCCCGCCTGGTTTAAGAGTATGGATGTGCGTTTTAACAATATCTTCATCCTGAACAACAACAACTGAATTCCCTAATTTTGACAATCCTTTAATAAATTCAATTTTGTTAAATTTAGCAACCGCTTTTAGCTTAACAATTAATTCTGTACAATAACCAAACTCTCCATCATAAATTTCCAATTCACCTGTGAATTTTTCCATTTGTGCTTCTTTAAGTGAGATTTGTACTGGTGAACCTTTGAAAGACTCTATTATTCCTTCTAGAATAATATTTAGTCCTTCGCCGCCTGAATCAATAACCCCTACTTCCTTTAAAACTGCCAATAGATTTGGTGTGTTATCACAACTTATTCTCGCATATTTTAAAGCTAATTCAAATATTTGAATAATATTCATATTTGGTGTAATATTTTTTTCTAAATTTTCATATGTTTCTCTAATAACTGTAAGAATTGTTCCCTCAATAGGGTTTATTACAGAAGCATATGCCATTTTAGAAGCCTCTTTAAAACCTTTTACTATATCTTTTGGTTCAATAATTTCAAGATTTTTTCACCCTACTGCAAAACCTTTAAAAATTTGAGATAAGATAACTCCAGAATTTCCTCTAGCACCTAAAAGCATATTTTTAGAAATAATTTGTAATAAATCGTTTAAACTAGAATTTTCATGGTTTTGGATTGCATCAGCTGCCTTTTTTATTGTTGAAGACATGTTAGTTCCTGTATCACCATCTGGAACAGGAAAAACATTAAGTGAGTTTATTCTATTCTTATTATTTTGCATATTATTTGAACCGGAAATAATTGCTAGTTTTCAGTCATTAGCTAGAATCTTATTCATATTATTTATTTAACTCCCTTTACATAAATATTAAGAAACCCTAACTTTAATCCCATTTTTTTTAATCAAAATACCGATTGTTCTTTAATTTGTTTGGAAATATTGTTAATTGTTGAATCAATCGAAATAATGATTGCAACATTAATGTTAACGACTTTATCATTTAATGTTATCGAAACTGCTTTAGATCATGATTTTGTATCTTTTAATTCCTGATTAGTTGCATCAATATTACAAAATCCCAAAATCCCTGGAACTGTTGATAGATTTTTGATTACATTCTCAGATAATGTTGCTATGTCCATAAATTGTTTCCTTTTTTAATTATGGTTAATTATATCATTTAATAAAAAAGTGAAATAAAAATAGCATTACTAACTTATTTCAACCATTGTTAATTGATACTTAGTTTTTGCTATATTTTATATATTTATAATGTAATTCCAGCTACCTCAAGGACTTATCATAGGGGATTCCGGCGGCTTTCGGTCCGATGGATTTTTTCGAGAAGATAATCATTGTTATTAATGTTCCTAAATAAGGAACTGTTAAGAATAAGAAACTATAACTTGAATATTCACTAGGAACGAATAAGTGGAATGTATAACTTAATCCTAATAGTAATGAAAATAGTAATGAAGTTAAAACTGCTGGTAGTATTTTTCATTTACCAATAATCATGATGGCTAAGGCCAGAAATCCTAATCCTTCCACTGAACCTTTAAATGTAGCCCCACTAGCTAAGGTTGATGCCATATATAAAGCTCCTGCCAATCCGGCTAATAGACCTGAAATTAGTACCCCTTGTCATTTGAATCAGTTAACATTTATACCTGCAGCATCAGCAGCTTGAGGATTTTCACCAATTGATTTTAACCTTAAACCTCATCTTGTTTTGCTCAACATTATTCAAACTATAATTACTGAAATAATTACAACAAAAGTGCTTAATGAAATAATTGATGTTAAATCATGTGTAGCACTATTACCTCATTCTAATCTAGGTACATTATAATTTAATGAATTTGCTCTACCAAAAAGGAATAATACAGTAAGTGTGAAGGCAGGAGCAAGTATATTTGCTGCAACCCCTGAAATTATTTGATTTGACTTTAGTTTAATCGTTGCATAACCATGCAAGGCTGAAAATAAAGCGCCAAAAAGAGCTGCAATTACAAAAAGAGGTATTTGAAGTCAGGCAGAACCTTGTATAGCTCCTGCATCAGTAAAAATACTAGCAAAAACCATATAAAATGTTGCGCCAAAAACTATAGTACCATTAATCCCAATATTAACTATTCCAACTCTTTCTGAAATTATTGAAGCCATTGAAGCTAAGGCTAAAATACCAAAATATGTTATAGCTAAAATTAGTATTTCATTAAAAATTGCCATTAATCTTCTCACTTTCCAATGAAAATTCATTTTCTTCTAAATTGAATTGCATTATAATTTCTTTTCTTGTGTGCTTGAACATATCATCATTTTGAATTCTTGATTGTTTTTCAATATTGTAAATTTCTGCTTCTTGAATTTTATGTTGACTTAATACTTCTTCGTATTTACTATTAGCATCAGGATTTTCCTGCATTGATTTTAAAGTATTTTTCCCAAATTTTCCTAAATTAGATTCTCCAGAAAGGGCAATAATTTTTTCTTTAAGAATGTTATTGTTATCAAGCAATGAGGATTCTCTTTTAGAAATAATTTCTTTGATTGCTAATTTATATTCATTTAATTTCTTTTGATATAGTGAATATGCCTCGCTATTATGCTTAATCAATTTAAGTTCACGTCTTTCAAGAAGATAAATTTCTAGTAATTCCTTCTTTTTATCAATAAGCATATTTTTGTTCTCTAATTTAGCTGATTTAGTAAGGTTTTTTATTGCCGTAATTTCAAAATATCTATTGTTAAAAAGTGCAATATCTTTATTTTTTTTAATTTCAGAGATCTGATTAAAATAATATTGTTGTGTTTCCGAAGGTAAGTCAATTATCTTTTTCTTAAAAAGAAGTTCTCTATCCATTTCTTCCTTTTGTGAGATAGATTGCTTTTTTATTTCTTTTCACTTATCTTTATATTCGGATTTTATTTCTTTTATTACCTGATTGTTTGCTTTTTTAGTTGAAGCAATATTTTTTCTTTGAGTCTTAAATAAAGCGAGTATCTCTTTATAATTGGAATCATTATAGTAAAGATAATAATATTTGTAATAGTAAATATATTGATTTTTAATATATGTATAAAACCTTAATTTTTCGAACACAATTGCAATTGCGGCAATATAAATAATAATACCAAACATAATTTGAGCAAAATCACCTGTAAGTGGATCATATGGTCCTTTTAGGTGTACCGAACCTAATCTAATAACAGCAAATAATGTTGATGAAATCCCAATACCAAACGGATTATTATAAACAAGTAGAGTAATGGCAATTGTATCAAATCCTAATGTCATAGGTTCGACAGATGCTTGAATAGTACCTTCACTAGTATAAAATAAGAATCCTGCAAGTCCTGATAACGCCCCTGATACTGCCATTATAGATAATAATATTACTTTTTCATTCGAACCAGCATATTTAGAGGCATCTTTATTAAGAGCAAGCATTTTCATTTTATATCCAATTGATGTTTTTGTAAAAAGAAATCAAGTGGAGATTATTAAAATCAAAGAAAAAATAATCAAAATGGTAAATCAACCACCCGATTCAAAAAAGTCCGGCATAGAAAATGGATCTGTTCTATTTTGCGAAATACTTATAGGGGTAACAAGACCTGGAATATTTAAATTAATTATAAATTTAATTATAAAAAATACTGTTCAGTTTAAGAGTATAGTTGAGACAACTTCGTTAACATTTAAAAAAGCTTTTAATACACCTGCGGCAAGTGCTACCAAAAGCCCTGAAAGCATGGCAGTTATAATTGCAAAAACTATTGTTCCACCATTTATTCCAATTAATTTCAATATCAAAATAGAAGTCATACCACCAGCCATCATTTGACCTGAAACACCAATATTAAAAATACCAGATTTAAAACATAATGCGGTTCCAATTGTTGCAACAATAAAAACAGCTATTGTAACTACAAATTGTGAATTACTTACAGCTTCATTATAGATAAATTGGAAGACTTCAAAAGGATTATTTCCTGTAAAGGCAATTATCAAAACACTTACTATTATTCCGAATAGAAGCGCTCATAATGAATTGTAGAGCCTTCTACGACCGTCAACTGATTGTTCGCTGGCAAAGCTTTGTTTGAATTTATTTATCATATAACTCTCCAGTATCATTTAGTCCTGCCATTAACAGTCCTATTTCCTTTCTCTCAAAATTATCAGCATTTTTAATTCCAACTATTTCACCTTGGTTCATGACAGCAATGGTATCTGCCAAGGCAAGGATTTCATCTAATTCATAAGAAATTAAAAGAATCGCTTTCCCGTTTGCTTTTTCTTTTAATAATTCATCATGAATCATATTAATAGCACCAACATCTAATCCTCTTGTTGGTTGTACGGCAACAATAAGATCATGATCAGTTAGAATTTCCCTACCAACAATTGCTTTTTGCTGATTTCCACCAGATAATGATCTTGCTGCAGCATTACCATTTCTAGAACCACGAACATCAAATTTTTCAATAATTTCGTTCGTGAAATTTCTTACTTCTCTCTTTTGAATAATAGAATTTTTAACAAATCTCTCATTGTACAAACTCCTTATAATTGAGTTTTCATTAACCTCAAAGTCAAGTACTAATCCATGCTTGTGTCTATCCTCTGGGATAATAGATATGAAACTTTCATTCTTTTTTCTTGAGGAATAGTGAGTGATATCTTGAAGTGATTGATCTTCTCTTGACTTAAGAAGAATCGTTCCTTCTTTCGGTTGTATTACACCAGAAAGAATATATTCCAAATCTCTTTGACCATTACCCGCAACACCGGCAATTGCTAATATTTCTCCAGCATGAATTTCAAAACTCAAGTTCTTTAATTTATTACCTGCAGATATATTTTCAAGTTTTAAAATGACATCGTTAGAATGGGAATGATCTTGATTCTTTACATAAACAACGTTTTCTCCAACCATTCAATTCGCAATTTCAGTTGTTGTAATTCCCTCAAGAGTTTCATAATGCTTGACAACTTTTCCATGTCTAATAACAGTAACCTCATCCGATACTTTCATTACCTCTCATAATTTATGAGTAATAAAAAGTATTGTTTTTCCATTTTGCTTCAAGAATTCTAGAATATTAAGAAATTCATCTATTTCCTTTGGAGTAAGTACGGCTGTTGGTTCATCAAAAATAAGTATTTCTGCATCTCTATATAGCATTTTTAAAATTTCTATTTTTTGTTGAGTAACTACAAGAGCATCAGAAGTCATTTCATTTAAATCGAAATTTAACCCAAATTTTTCTTGTAATAGTTTTATTTTCGCTAATGAAGTTTCACGATCAATAAAACCTTTTTTTTCAAATTCTGCCCCTAAAATTATATTTTCAAAATTTGTGTAACTATCTACTAATTTAAAGTGTTGATGAACCATACCAATACCAAGATCATTTGCTTGATTAGGTCCATTTATTAATATAGGAGATCCGTCAAGCATAATTGTACCCGAGGTTGGTTTGTAAATTCCGAATAGAATAGACATTAGTGTGGATTTGCCAGCTCCATTTTCTCCTACTAAGGCATGAATAGAACCTCTTTTTATTGCCAAATTGATATTATCATTAGCGATTATTCCAGGGAATTCTTTTGTTATATTAACCATTTCAACGGCTATATCACTCTTATTAGTTTTAGAAATATTGTAAGAAGGACTTTTAACTGGGTTTAAATCATTTGTTTGACTTTGAGGTTCGTTCATCGAGGTATCTAATGTTTCTTCTTTTAATGATGGTTTTTTAACATTTAAAAACATATTATGTCTCCCCCATTAAATTTAATGATATTAATTAATTAATTATAAAGTATTTTAAAAACTCAAAAATTTTTTGATTGTTATTTTTTGTTAACATTATGAAACATTTATATTGTTTTATTGGTTTTTTAAAGTTAAAATGTGTTTAAAAAATAGGTAATTTATTATAATTACAATATGCCTTACATTAAACTACTTTATTTAATTTTACCCATATCACTAATTCTAATTATTTTAATCTCGTATTTATATATAAACGTTAGAAAAAAATGATTAGAAAAATTTTTTGATAATCACAAAGACACTAATAGTTTAAGTACTAATCAAATATATACGAACGAACTTCGTTCATTAAATCTAGTTAAAAACGATACAGATACTAATGTAATAAAAGAAGAGGCTGCTACTTTTGCATGAAACATAGAGAAATTAAAAAGAGAAAATTATACTCTTGCAATGGATGGAAAGAATAAAATACAAAAATATCAACTCTTGGCTTCGAATAAGGTGTTTCATACTATTGTTAAAAATGAAAAACAAATCGAAGATCTTTCAAATAAATTTTTTAAAAAAGTTGGTGGTATTTTAGAAAATATCAAAATTGCTCGAAAAGAAATAGTGGAATATAAAAATGGTTTGAGAGAATTAAAAAATGAAGTTACTAATAACATATCTGAAGAAAAGTACCCAATATCAAAATCATTGATTATAGATGAATTCAGAAAGATTGAAGGTAATTTAAAAACTCTAGATGATCTTGTTGGCTCTAATCAAATGGAAAAGGTGGCGATTTCCTTTGCCCATATTAAAGACGATTTTTTAAAACTAATTAAATTTTCAAATAATTGTGAGGAACTAGAGAAAATTGTTTTTACCAAAATTCCTGACTACTTTTTAAGAATTGAAACTTTTTTTGAAAGAACAAAAAAGAATACAAATTGTAATTTTTCTTATATGACATTTTATGAACAAATTAATTCCATGAAATCAGCACATCAAATTTCATGTTCTTCTTTTTCTATTGATAATATGGAAGAGATTGAAAAAGCAACAAATAAAATTTTATACATTTTAGACAATTTAAATAAAGAAATTAATCGTGAAATTAATTCATATAATTTAATATTAAAAAACAAAAATGAATTGGCTGAGTATAAAAAAAATATTTCTAAATTATTTATAACTATAAAAAACGATCTTATAATGGCACATCAAATTGATAAAATATATTTCTCACAATTTGAAGAAGAGTTAAATAGATTGTCAAATTTTATTACAGAAGTAGATATATGAATTAAAAAAATAGCTAAGGATGAAAATAATTTTGAAATAAGTTTTTCTTCTAAACAATTTAAATATAAAAGTTTATTTTATCAATTAAAAGGTTTCTATATGTTGTTTGTTGAGTTAAGTAAAAAATTGGAGATGTTCTATTTAGAAGGAGAATCAAACTTACTAAAATTTGAAAGACTTGTTATATTACTAAGCAATATGAAATCTTATATAAAGAGTAATTATATTATCTTGAGTCCTGAAGAAAACGAAAATGCTTTGGTTATTGAAGATTTAAGAGAAAAAATTGTAGGTATTATTATTAATACTCCGAGCAATACTAGTCCTAATATTGTTAATGAATACAAAGAACTATTGAAACTCGTTAGCGAATATATTTCTACGGTTGGTATAAAAATTGAAATATCAAAACTATACCTTCAAGTATCAGAATTATTAGCACCTAAAAGATCTTCTGATCCAAAACTTAACGAGAGTGTTATTATTTCAGAAAATAGCTATTTAGATGGCAATTATAATCTTGCTTTAAATAATTTAATTGATACCTTAAATAAAGGTGTAAACTAATGCATCACAAAATTTTAGTAAGATATGGTGAGCTTTCTTTAAAAGGTAAAAATAAAATGAGTTTTGTTCGTGCTTTAGCAAGAAATATTAAGAAAATATGTTCCTTAAAAGAGGAAAATATTGTTGTTTCATTTGATAGAATATACCTTACTTACTCTGAAGAAACAATGAAGAATTTGAAGTATGTTTTTGGAATTTCTTCATATTCTAAAGTATACGTTTGTAAATCGGATATTTCAGAAATTGAAGGGATTTTAAAAAGTCTTATTGATTCTAAAAGCAAAACATTTAAATGTATATCTAGAAGAAATTTTAAAGATTTTCCAATGACATCTATTGAAATGAATAATCATTTTGGTTCTTTCATAATTAATAATTCAAATTATGAAGTTCAAATTAAAAATCCAGACATTGAATTTAACATCGAAGTTCACAAGGAATTTACATATGTTTTTTCTGATAGAGTTATAGGTTTGGGTGGCTTACCAGTAGGGACAGCTGGAAAAGTTCTTCATTTAATTTCTGGCGGAATCGATTCACCAGTAGCTGCTTTTGAAATGATGAAAAGAGGGGTTGTTGTTGAATTTCTATCATTCTTGACCCCGCCACACACTGACAAAAAAACAATGGATAAAGTAGATGAGATAATTAAAATCTTAACAAGATATCAAGGTTCTTCAAAGCTATATAGTTTTAATTATACTGATTTAATGAATTATATTGGTATGACTTCTAAACAAGCGTATAAAATTATATTAATGAGAAGAAGTTTTTATAGAATTGCTTCTATCATCGCAAACGAAAATAATTGTTTAGGGATAAGTAATGGTGAGAATTTAGGACAAGTAGCTTCACAAACATTAGAAGCAATGAACGTTGTTCAAGATCAAGCCAATTTTCCTGTTTATAGACCTTTAATTACTTATGATAAATTAGACATTATAAGAAAAGGCATTAATATTGAGACATATGATATTTCTATTATTAGAGCAAGTGAAGCCTGTGAATTATTTGCTCCAGCAAACCCAACAACAAAACCGAGTTTGAAAATAGCAGAATCTCTAGAAAAGGAATTATATAATTTAAAAAATTTGGAGGAAGATGGGGTTATTAAAAATATTAAAATTAAATATTTTTAAAAGTCATATTAAAAAATAACTCTTCCAATTGAAAAGTTATTTTTATTGTATTTTATTCGGAAAAATTATATATTAGTTTGTTCCATTAATTTGGGCAATAAGAGCATTAAGAATGTTTTCATTCTCTAATGGGTTTGTCATCGGTTCAAATTTAGGTGGGGTTGTATTGAATTTAAACATCGCACTAGTTAATGCTCTGTTGGCGATGTTTGCATCATTACCTTTTAATAAAGAGTGTGATACACCAACTAAATCTTTATCGAATCCATATTTAACATATGCATTTTTATTTGTTCCCCCCGCAACACCAGCTGCAGAAAAATCACCTTGAAATCCTATATCAGACACACCTGCTTCAGTGTGGTCAAGAGGGATTCCGGCAAGTAATACCATCGCTTTATAAATACCAACAGCCACTTTTTTTTCTACTGAAGAAAAGAATCACTCTTTATCATTAGGAAAAGCTAATGCTTGATTAGAATCAACACCAATTAATAATTGACCATTATTTTTATCTTTAACATCATCTAATGTAGTACCTGTTAAAGAACCTGCAACAGGTAAAATAATTTTAGGAGAGTTAGGTGTTGTTCCAACAATATTCTTTATTTTATTAACTATAGCTGGATCTGGTGCAAAACCTGTGTCTAAAACAACACTATTCGATTGAGCATTACCTGATCAAAATTGAACTTTTTTCTCATTCTCAGTATTTCAATCAAGCATTCCCTGTAAGAAGCCATTCATAAAATCTGTAACTCCGTCAAATTCTCCACCGCCAAAAGTATTTAAGTGTGGTGGTAAGTTTTTTTCATGTAAATATTCTGCTGCGGCTTGTCCTACAACTCAGGAAGCTTCTTCGGTTTTAAATCCCAATCCTAAGAATTGACCTTCAGGAACAATCGAGGAACCATTTCAATCAACACCAATAATGACAGCTTCTGAAGCAATAAAGGCAGCACGATTGTTTCCTTTATCAATTCACTTTGCAAATTCTGCTTCTTGTTGGAATCCTGTTAGCACTCATGTTTTGAATCCTTGGTTTAATGATTGGGTATAAAGATTATCTAATTGTGTGACACTTGTAGTTTCTCTATAAGTAAATGTATCATTATTTGATTGGACTTGTTTTTGATAAAGTCTAATAGCGCCTATTGCCGATTCATTGAATGATTTGTCATTAACAACACCTTCCGCTGTGATTAATACTGTTTTTCTTTGAACTTCTGTTTTATCAGTAGCTGATGCCAATCTCTCTTCAAGTTTTCTACCATAGTAATCTTCGGTTGCTTTCGAAATTCCAATATCAAATTTCTCACTACTTTCAGATGAACAAGATACTAGCAAGATTGATGCTGGAACAGCAAGTGTTGCTAACGCTCCTCCTAGTAACATTTTTTTAATAAAACTCATTTTTCTCCCTTTTATAACATTAAATATTAAATTATTATGTTTAAATTACATTATATAGAAATTGTTTGTCTTTACATTAAGTAAGTGTTATTTTTAAATAACAAAAACCATTATATAAGTAATATTTATTAATAATTGTTTTTTAATTTGAATTAATAATCATTACAATTAAAAGAATTTAAAAATTAATAATTTTTATTAATTTGTTGAGCGAATTTCTACTTTTAAATTTCAAGAAGTATTTTTATAAACATAAATATTTCATTAAGCAAATGATTAACAGTAATAGCTATAACAACTTTTCACAGATATAAAATGGGAACACTTAAAGTCAAATAGGAAGCAAAATATTTTAAGAATCATATAAAAATAACTATTCTAATTGAATAGTTATTTAATGCCATTTCTTTATTATAAAAGATTTGTTCCATTAATTTGGGCAATAAGATCATTAAGAATTTCTTCATTCTTTGTTGGGTCTGTCATACTTTGGAAAATAGGTGGAATTGAGTTAAATTTAAACATCGCACTAGTTAATGCTTTGTTAGCAATATTTGCATCATTACCTTTTAATAAAGATTGAGATACACCAACTAAATCTTTATCAAATCCATATTTAACATATGCATTTTTATTTGATCCACCTATAACTCCAGCAGCTGAAAAGTCGCCTTGAAATCCTACATCAGATACACCTGCCTCTGTATGATCAAGAGGAATACCTGCAAGAAGTACCATTGCTTTATAAATACCTACTGCAACTTTTTTTTCAACAGAAGAAAAGAATCATTCCTTATTATTCGGAAAGGCTAGCGCTTGGTTAGAATCAACACCGATTAATAGTTGACCATTGTTTTTATCTTTTACATCATCTAATGTTGCACTTGTTAAAGCTCCAGCAACAGGCAAAATAATTCGAGGAGATTGGGGTGTTGTCCCAACAATATTTTTTATTTTATTAACGATAGCTGCATCCGGCACAAAACCTGTATCTAAAACAATATTGTTTGATTGAGAATTACCTGATCAAAATTCAACCTTTTTGGATGAATTTTCAATATTTCAATCAAGCATCCCTTGCAAAAACCCATTAACAAAGTCTGTAATGCCATCAAATTCCCCACCTCCGAAAGTATTTAGATGTGGCGGTAATCCCTTTTCATATAAATATTCTGATGCCGCTTGACCAACAACTCAAGCAGCTTCTTCAGTTTTAAAACCTAGTCCTAAAAATTGACCTTCCGGAACAATAGACATTCCATTTCAATCGACACCAATAATCACAGCTTGAGAATCAATAAATCTTTGACGGTTGCTACCTTTATTAATTCAAGTATTAAATTCTTTTTCGTGTTGGAATCCTGATAGCACCCATGTTTTAAACCCTTGGTTTATTGATTGTGTATAAAGGTTATCTAACTGTGTAACGCTCGGAGCTTCTCTAAAGGTAAAGGTTTCATTGTTGGATTTTACTTGTTCTTGATAAAGTTTAACAGCACCTCATGATGATTCGTTGAACGATTTATCATTAATAACACCTTCCGCTATAATTAATACTGTTTTTCTTTGAACTTCTGATTTATCAGAAGATAATGCTAATTTATCCTCAAGTTTCTTGCCGTAATAATTCTCTGTTTCTTTCGAAATTCCAATATCAAATTTATCACTACTTTCAGATGAGCAAGACACTAACATAATTGTTGCCGGTATAGCAAGAGTTGCTAATGCTCCTCCTAGTAACATTTTTCTAACAAAACTCATTTGTCTCCTTTTTTAAACGGTAAATATTAAGCTATTATACCTATATTAAATTATATAGAAATTATTAATGCTTAGATACGAGAAATCATATGTACTAATAATAAAAAAACCCAATTTTGGGTTTTTGTGATTGTTAATATTATTAATATATTTATTAATTATTGTTGTTTTAAAGTGATTGAAGGCCCCATTGTTGAAGAAATACTTATACTTATAATATAAGTACCCTTCACGGTTGCTGGCTTTAATTTCTTCATTAAAGATATTAATGTTTCGCAATTTTCAACAAGTGCTTTTGTGTCCATTGATACTTTCCCAATTAAAGAATGAACAATTCCAGCTTTATCAGCTCTATAGTTTGCCTTACCTTTTTTAAGTTCTTCAACTGCTTTTGCAGGATCAGGAGTTACAGTTCCAGTTTTTGGATTAGGCATTAAACCTTTAGGTCCTAGAACTTTTCCATATTTACCAAGAGTAATCATCATTTTTGGTTCTGCAACCATAACATCAAATTCAAAGACACCTTTTTTTAGAATTTCTTCTAATTCCATGCCTGATGCAACAATATCTGCACCGGCTTTTTTTGATGCCTCTTGGTTTTTAGGATCATCTGATGCTACTAAAACACGAATTTTTTTACCAGTACCATGTGGCAATAGCACAGCACCCCTTAATTGTTGTTCAGCTTTTCTAGTATCTAGATTTAAATTTAAAGCTAAATCAATTGATGCATCAAACTTAACAAATGAAACTTTTTTAATAATTTCAATCGCTTCCGTTAATGAATATTCTTTGGATTGATCAAATTGTTCTAAAGCTTTTTTTAGGTTTTTACTTATGTGTTTAGCCATTATTCATCACCTTCAGAATCATCTTTTTTACCGATAACTTCAACTTCAACTGAAGCAGATGCGTTTTCAGCGGCAGCAGCAGCTTCAGCTTCAAATTTAGCTTGGTCAGCACGAGCTTTGGCCTCAGCGGCAGCAGCTTTCTTAGCTTCTTTCATTTTTTCTTCTATATTGTCAATACCTTCAATAGCAATCCCGATATTTCTTGCAGTTCCAGCGATTATTTTCATTGCTTGTTCAACGTTATCTGTATTTAAGTCTTTTAATTTATATGCTGCTATTTCTTCTAATTGATCTTTTGTTATTTTACCAACAATAGTTGTTTTCGAATTAGCACTACCTTTTGGTATTCCTGCTGCTTGCAATAATTTATATGCTGCTGGTGCTGAAAATAATTTAAAGGTAAATGACTTATCATTATAAATTGTGATTTCAACAGGAACTGGTTCACTGCCTCTATCTTTTGTTTCATCGTTAAATTGTCTTGTAAATTCTGGCATTACTATTCCAAGACCTGCTAATTCAGGTCCCGGCTTAGCTTGACCAGCATTAAACTCTAATTTAGCGATACGAACTATTTCTTTTGCCATAGTTGCGCGCTCCTTATTTGTTTATATTCTGATCTATCGTGGTCAGACGGATTTAAAAACCCTTCCACTTGCACGCTAGGCAATTTACATTGCTTATGAATTATACTATTTTTCTAAAAAATATACAAAAATGATTATTTCTAAGTATTTCAATTTATTTCCTTGAAATTATTGTCTTTCAATATTTTATTTATCTTTTTGAAATGACCATTATCTATGAAACCTTTTCTAGCACTGAATGGAGAGGGATGGGATGATTCCAAAATAAAAAATTTATCTGAAATAAAAGGTTTAAGCTTTTGTGCATTATTTCCCCATAAAACAAAAACTAAAAATTTTTTATTCTCATTAAGAAATTGAATAAAATTTTTTATAAAAATATCTCAACCAATTTTAGAATGACTATTCGGCTTTCCTTCTTGAACAGTTAAACTTGTATTTATTAAAAGAACTCCTTGATTTGCTCAGGAAGTTAAATCATTACTTTTAAAAGAGATACTTGAATATTCTTTTTCTATTTGTTTAAAAATATTAGATAAAGAAGGCGGTCTTTTGGACACTTTTGTGGAGAACGCTAACCCATCTGCAACATCCTTTGTGTGATATGGATCCTGACCAAAAATAACAACTCTCATCTTATTAAATTTTGTTTCTGAAAAACATCTATAAATATCTTCTTCGTTCGGGTATATTATTTTTTTGTATAACTTTTCATTTTCAAGAAATGATTTCATCTTTTTATAGTATGAAAGACTTTCTTGAGAAGTGATGAAGTCAATATATTCTTTATCCATTAATTTAAACGCACTTTAGATAAGTTGCCATATTTCTTATTTGTAACTGTTTTTGTTTCAGGTTGTCCATCTAAATGAAAATGAAAAATTAGTTCATTACTGTCATTATTTACAGCAATACTTAAGTTAGAGATTTTAGAAAAATCATTTTGATAGAAATGTTTTAAAATGTCTGTACTTTTGTTTCATCTTGATAAATGTTTATATGTTTTAAAATTGGTAAAAACGTTTTTATATAAAGACATTTGATTCTCGATCATATTTGGTTTCTCTTGATTTTCCATTAAAAACTTTCTTTTTAACTTTTTCTTAAGTTCTTCTTCATTAGTTATTGATATATGTTCGATTAATGAAAAGAATGTCATAGCCTCTAAATCGTTTATTAAAAATTCTCTTCTTAATACTTTTTTAATTTCTAAATTTATTCTTAATTTTAAAGATAAATTTATTATTAAGTATGTAACTGTTGAAAGAGTTGAAAGAATAATCAAAATTGCAACAATATTTGCTAAAATATTTGTTCAAAAAATTCCTGCAAAGTGATATTGATCAAAGTCTTCACCAGGTGTATATCTGAGTATATTATAAATATCAATCATTTTCTATTAACCTATTCTTTACTAATTAAATGTTTTTTCAATATTTATTATAATGAAATTATATTTTATATGTACAAAAAGATTTAGCTAAGTTTATTTAAATAAATAGACCAATTATTATAAATGATATTGAAAATACTGCGATAAGAACTATTACTCAATTTATTCTTTTTAAATAATTCAATTCTTGTTTTTTCTTCTCCTGATTATCCGTGTTAAATTGAATCTCCATTGTTTCAATAATATCTTTTTTATTTTTAAATAATTTTTGAACTAATCCACCAAAAAGATTCATAACTAGGAAGGTAATTGCGCCGGCTGCCATTCCTTCAGCGATTGAGTTAGTTAGCATCATAAACATTATCGTAAGGAATAACATCGGAATATCAATGGTTATTTCTCACTCAAAATGTTTTAATTGTGAAATCATTAATGTTCCAACAATAATCAAGATAGGCCCAATAATCGGTTGGTAGAATGTAAGTGATTCTCCATTTAAAACAGGAACAGGCATAAAGACTTGTAAAATCGGTCACATTACTATCGATAACCCAAACATAAGCGATGTTATTATTGAGGAAAAGCCTGTTTTTGCTCCAGCAGATACTCCGACTGTTGACTCCACAAACGAAGTAACAGTTGTAGCTCCTATTCCTGCCCCTATAATTGTTCCAACAGCATCTACCTTATTTGCCTTATTTATTCAGTTAGCATCTGATTCATCTAATTTTATCATTCTATTTAAAGACATTAATGTTCCTGTTGTATCAAAGAAGTCTAAATAAACAAATGAGAAGATCGCTAAATAAGTCATTGGTGATTTTCAAACCTCTACTTCGCCAAATCCTAATCAACCACCTTGAACAACTTGTTTAAAGGTTGCAAAATCTCCATAACTACCTATTAAAGAGTGACCAGGAGCAATATTATCAATTGCCTTAGTATTCAATAGGATAATTAAAAGTATTGCTCCAACAATCATGGAAATTAAAATACCACCAGGAACTTTTAAATAGTGAAGTATTAATCCTAGAAATAACATGAATGTTGAAAGAATCACTAATCCATTACTAAAATCACCAAGGGTAGTCATTGTGCTAGAACTTCCTTGAATAATTCCTGAACTTTGCATTCCAAGATAGGCAATAAAAAAACCTAAAGCCGCTCCAATAGATAGCTTTAGGTTGGCTGGAATTTTTTTAGTAATAAAATCCCTGGCAGGCGTGATAACAACAAAAAAGTATACAAAACCAGAAATAATAGTAACGGTTAAGGCTCCATTAAATCCGATTGATTGTGAAACTGTATATGCAAAGAATGCATTTAATCCCATTCCGGGGGCTAGACCTATCGGAATGTTAGCTCACAATCCCATCAGCATGGTCGCAAAGAATGCTGATATTGCCGTCGCTAAAAAAAGTCCTGCTGAAAATTGAGCAGCTGTATTTTCAGGGCTTCACGGTAGTTCGGGATTAATTAAACTGTCTCCAACAATTGATGGATTAACTGCAAGAATATAAGCCATTGCCAGAAAAGTGGATATTCCTCCAATGATCTCTTTTTTAAAAGTTGCGTTCCTTTTATCGAACTTAAAATAGGTTTTTATGAAATTCATTCCAGTCTTTCTATATATGAGTTTATTTTAGTCGGTACTTGAATTAAGGAAATGAGTTAATCGCATTTCTTATTAAACCAATTTTATTTGGTCTATGTACTTATTCATTATAGAGTAAAAAATAATTATTTTAAAATAAATTAATAAAATTTTATTGCTTACATAAAATTTCGGCCGCAACAGCAATCATTGCACCATTATCAGTGGAATATCCTTCAATAGGTATTAGGGTATTTTTGTGTAATTTAATATATTCACTTCTTAAATAAGAGTTAGCACTAACCCCTCCAGAAAGGATAAGTGTTTTAGGTTTATATTCTTTAATAGCCTCTTTAGTTACAGAAATTAAATAATCAATGGATTGTTTTTGAAAAGAATATGCTACTTTGTTTTTGTCAAGCAATTCTTGTTTTTGAAAGCTATTATGAATAATATTAATTACTTGAGTTTTTAATCCACTAAATGAGAAATCAAATTTATTTTTTGTTTTAGGTGTAGTTAAGGGAATTATATCCTTGTTTTCATTTTGGTTGAAAATATCATCAATAATTTGTCCACCCGGAAAACCAAAACCTAGACTTCTTGCAACCTTATCAAAAACTTCTCCTAACGAATCATCTAATGTTTTGCCGATACATTCAAATTCAAACTCATTCTTATGAAAAAACAGACTTGTATGACCTCCTGAAACTACCAAAGATAATGACGGATATAAGATTTTCTTCTCTTTTTCATTTTTCTGTCTTAATAATACTGAATAAATGTGACCCTCTAAATGATCTACCGGAATTAATTCTTTATTTAAAGAAATTGATAAAGCATGTGCAAAGAGATAACCCATTTGAAGCGAACCCAGTAGTCCTGGTTTCTCTGTATAAGCAATATAATCAACTTTATTCAACTCGAAATCTTTTTTTAGTTTTTCTAATAAGATTGCAAAATTATTAACGTGCTCTCTAGACGCAATTTCCGGAACTGTTCCACCATATTGTTTATGAACATCAATTTGACTTATTTTGTAGTTCAGTAATATTATTCCATTTTCAACAATACCAATCGATGTGTCATCATGACTTGATTCTATTCCTAAAAAGATCATTATTTCGCTCTACCTATCTGAGGGGTTGAACCATACTCAGGCTTTATTTTTAAAATATCTGTTTCTAATTGAAAAAGATTAATATAATCATTAAATGAAGAGAGCAATTTATTATAATCAATCGTTTTTTCTTTATTAGTTTTCTCTACTAATTTTGTTTTTGAAACATGTTCAATATTATTTAACGAAATCATGAAAGAGTTATTTTTATTGGCTGCAATAAATAATTGATCATCTGATTTGCTGTCAAGAAGTTTAAAAGAATTGGTTGTGAAAATAGAAGCTCCAGTTATTTGTGAAATTGTTCTAGTATATATTAATGCGATTCTAGATCCTGTAAAAGATCCTGGTCCAATATTAATATAAAAATTCTTTATATCCTTTATATCTACATTCATATCAATTAGCAAAGCATCGAAAAATTTGGTAACCTCTTCTACTTTATAAACTGTTTTAACAATTGTTTTAGTTTTTATATTGAAATTATCGTCAAATAGACAACCCACAAACTCATATTGTGTTGTATCTAAAAATATATTCATCTAGATTCCCTCTACTTCGTATAATCTTTTATTATCATCAATATAAATAATATTTATTTTAATACTATTATTAAAGTGAAGATTAAGATTTTGAGATCATTCTATAATAATTAATTTGTCCTCAAAAAAATCGTAATAAGGTTCTAAGTTTCCCTTAATGTTATAAGCATCGATATGGACTATCTTATTATAAACATTCATAATCTGAAAAGAAGGCGAAGTGACAAGCTTTTCCTCACCAATTTGTTTTGCTATTTCTTTAACAAGAAATGTCTTGCCGGCGCCTATTTCTCCATTAAGTAAAATAATTTTCTTATCTCTTAAATTCTTAATTAAATAAGTGACGAATTTAGGAACTTCTATTTCAGAGATAATGTGTTTCATGTAATTAATTATAGATTATTGCTATTTAATAACTCTATTTTTTTTCTTTGAAATTTAAGTTCTGCATCAATAACTTGATTAAATTTTTCAAGGTCGGATTTCTTTTCAATTAGAACACTAACCCTAATACCGTTTCTAACAACTAATTCTCTAATTAATTCATTAGTCATTCTGTCAAATAATTCTTTTTCATCTCCGATATTTTTCATTTCTTTTTTCAACTTTAAATATGTCATTGCTGTCACAATGATTAAATATAATGGAAAAAATCAAATAGCAATCATAACAACTAAAAATAATATTGCTAAAACTCCTGTATCAGTTCTCGATGCTAATCAAACCGTAATAGTTGTTATTGCACAGACAACTAGAGAAACGCATATCATTATCAAGCGTTGTCTAAATAGATATCTATTAAATAAGATGCTATTAAGTTTCATTTATCTTTCTTTTAGATCATGTATTGTCTTCATGCCTAACAAACGATCCATCTAATGTTAATAACTTATAGATCTCTCCCATTTTTACTTCTTTTAAATCATCTTTACTTAAAGATCTTGTATTGTTACTGTTTCACTCCTCAGACAAAATAGATTCAACATTGTCAAATATCTCTTGAAACGTAAATTGTTTTTCTTTATCTTTCTCGCTATTGAATAATGAGTGTATTACACTTAATATTGTGTTATTCATAATTACATTCTTTCCGGAGTAGAAACTCCTAACAAACTTAGTCCTATTTTTATTACTATACTGCAGGCTTTAACTAAAGCAACCATTTCTTCTTCTCTAATATTACCAAGAATTTTACTGTTTGAATAAAATGAGTTGAATTCTTTTGCAAGAGTAATTAGATATTGAGGTAATAAGTGCACTTTATTGTTAGAGGCAATTTGTTTTAATATAGCCGGAAATTGTTCAAGTATTCCTACAAGGTCTTTTTCCTTTTGAGTTGGGCTATCCAGTTTCTTGAATTTCTTAAATTTAGATTTCTTTATCAATTGTTGAGTTCTTGCATAAGCATACTGGACTATGAAAACAGGATTATCATTAGTTTTCATGTTAGCTAAATCAAGATCAAAATCTATTTGAGAGTTTGGAGACCTATTAACAAGAAAAAATCTTGTAGTATCAACTCCCACTTGTTTAACTAATTCCGATAGATAAAGTGATGTACCTTTTCTTTTAGACATCTTTAATTCTTCACCATTTTTAAGAAGTTTTACTAATTGGAGAACAATTATTTCTAATTGTCCTTTGTGACCCATTAGACCCATTGCTATTTCCATTCTTTTAATGTACCCAGAATGATCGGCGCCTCAAATGTTAATAAGTTTTGAAATATTTTTATCTCTAGTAATTTTAATATTGTGATAAATAATATCAGGAAGAAAATAAGTATATGAACCATCTTGTTTAATTAGAACTCTGTCCTTATCATCTCCATGGTCGGTAGTTTTTAATCATGTAGCCCCATCTTTGACAACCACTCCATCAATCTCTTTTAATTTGTTTTTTATTATCGAGCCTTTATATAAACTTTTTTCTGAGAAATAAATATCAAAATTAACTTTCATTGATTCTAAATCTTTTTTAATTTGAACAAGCATAATTTCAGTAGCCAATTCTTTGATTTGTTCCTTTATGACTTCGTATTCCTTATTTACTCAAGAATCATTGACTTTTTCTTTTATTTGTTTTGCACATCAAATGATGTCCTGGCCATGATAACTTTCTTCCGGAAGATCTACTTTAATATCAAAAAGTTGTAAATATCTAACATAACAGGCATAGGCGAGCATGTCAATTTGGCTTCCTCCGTCATTAATATAATATTCCCTAGTAACTTTAACACCAACATATTCAAGAATGTTAGCTAATGAATCACCTAGCGCCGCGCCCCTAGCATGAGCAACATGCAAAAACCCTGTTGGATTAGCAGAAACGAATTCCAAATTATAATGAAGATTTGATATATCTTTCCCATATTCAAGATCTTCTTCGATAATTCTTTCGACTATTTTTGAGTAGTAATCATCTACAAGATAAAAATTAATAAAACCCGGAGAAACTATTTGAATTTTTTTTACTAAAGTTTTATCTTTATTAAACTTTTCTACAATCATTTCAGCAATCTCATTAGGTTTCTTCTTTTGAGTTTTAGCAAGAACCATAGAAATGTTTGTAGAAAAATCACCAAATTCATTGTTTGATGGTTTCGTGACAGTAAAATTAATTTTATTAAAATTATATTCTTTTAATATTTTATTTAATTCATTGAAAATAAGTAAGTTCATTTGACTATATTATATATAAAATATCCAAATAATATTTTGTAAAGGTATTTATTAAAAGACATTAATGATTAATGTATGGAGTAATGAAATCAGTTAAGTTTTCATGTTTATCTAAAATTTCTTCTTTATCCATATCAACAAGAATTATTCCTTTGTCAATTATTATAACTCTATCAACTAGATATTCAACCTCTTCCATATCATGCGAAATTAAAACTAGTGTCATGTTGTTTTCTTTTGCATAAACTTTAATAAAGTCTTTTATCTTTGTTCTAATAGTAATATCAAGACCTGTTGAAATCTCATCTAGAAAAAGAACTTTAGGTTTGTGAATTAAGGCCAAGAGAGCATTAAGTCTTTGTTGCTGACCTCCAGATAAAGAACTAGCTTGTTTTTTGTAGAATTCATTTATACCGAAGATATGAATTAAAGCATTCAATTCATTGTCATCAATTTTAGTTCCATAAATCTCGATAACAAAAGCAATTATTTCTTTAACAGAAAGACCTGGCGGATAAGAAGATTCTTGGAACTGAATACCCACTTCTTCTAAGTAGCTTTTTTTGTAATCAAATAAATAGTGAACTTCACCTGAAGTTTGCTTGTTCAATCCGGCTAATATTTCAACTAAGGTTGTTTTCCCGGCACCATTAGCTCCAAGAATACCAACAGCTTCTCCTTCACGTATTTTGAAGGTAATGTCTTGCAAAACTGTTTTCGCTTTTTTTAACTTACCGAAATCTTTCCTTAAGTTAACAACATCAATTAGAACCTTCTTTTCTCCTTTTTGAGGAGTTTTAATAGTTTGAACTTCCTCTTTATGAGTTGCAAGATAATTTAAATTTGTAAGAAAGTCTCTTATTGCCTTTGATTCTAGTTTATTAAGTTCAACTATTAATTCTTTGTTTTTTTGTTTCATAGACATATCCCCTATCTGGTGCTTCATTTAAACGTTTTAACAGCAATTCCTGAGAAAATTCCAGTGATTATGAATGGCATAACTAAATTAGCTATTTTATCAAACTTATCAAACATCACAGCTCCTACAGTGCCCTTATATTCCAACATTGTAAAATCCTTTGAAATATCAAAAATATTTGAAGATGATTCAATAGTTAAATGGACATTAGAAGTAATCGCTCCTGGATCTAATACACTAAAATCAATTATTCCTGAAAAAGATTCAATCATCAGTCCTGTTGAATATCTAAATGGACTTAAATAACTCATTGCCTTCATAAAAGGTTCGGCGACTACCATTGGTAAAGGTAAAACTTGTGCTGATAAAAATTGAGAAATAATTAGAATTGGAATTCCTAATCCTTGAATTGCTAAAGTTGATCTGGAAGTAGAGACAAGAACAAATCCTATTGATATTCCAACAATAATATTCATTATAACCCCTCATATGAATCCGGCTCAATTAACGTTTGATAATGTATCTTGAAGGGTAGGAGAGAAGAAAAAGAATGTTTGTCCAACAGAATTTGCTATTTGTTGTATTTCTCTACCTTCATCTCAATTACCAATAAAAAGAAGTAATCCAATTCCTAATGTTCAGAATGTCGAAATAACCATAACTAGGAAATAAAAAATTCCTGCAACAACCAAAAACATCCAAGGCTTAACCGGCGTTACTCCAATACGTTTTAATAAAGCTGACCTTTTAAACTCAAAAATTGCTTGTGGCATAGCAGTTAAAGCAATTGACATTGAAGCAATTGCCATTGCTCCACCAAATAATTGATCATATCCTAATAGTGTTCCTAATAATCCAACAAATATTAAAGGAAAGACGAAGGAGAAAAAAGGACCGAAGAAACTCTTTCAAAAGTATAAATTAATAATTTTAATTACTGAAACCATTTGATAATTATAGCACTTTAATTTTTCTTTTGCTATTTTTAGTTAACTTTATTGTTCAGTGCTATTAATTATCATATAAACTTCATCATCAATTCAAACTGTCGAACCAACAAACACTTTAGTGCTTCTACCTTTAGGTTTTTCATTATCAATCTTAATATTGCTGTTTTCTATAAAATCTTTTGCTTGTCCACCTGTATCAATTAAATTAAGTTTTTTTATTAATTGACCTAACTTAATATATTTACCTTTTATTTCTACTTTCATATCGAATGCACACCTCTCTATTTTTCTAATAACTTCTTTGGGGAGCGATAAGTTGTTTGTTTTTTGGATTTGATTTACCAATAATGACAAATTTTTCAATACCATTATTGAATTTTAATTGAATCTCTCCTTCAAATACAGCAATAGCTTCTTTCAAAAATTTATAGTTAACAGTGAAAATTAAATCATCACCGACAAAGTTTTTTGTTTTTATAATAACACTTGAATTTCCAATTTCTTCTTTAACAGAAATAACTTTAATCTCTTTTTGATCAATTTCAAATCTCAATCTATTAAATGTATCTGAAGAAATAACTATTGCTTTATTTATCGCTTCTACCAACTCCTTCTTCTCGATAGTTAATGTTCTTGAAAAGCTTTCTGGAAAAACCTTAGAAACATCTTTGTATGGTGCATCAATTAATTTAGATTGAATTATTGTGTCTTCATAAATTAAATTGATTTTATAATCATTAACATACATTTCAACATCATCATTAATAGAATCAGGAATAAACTCTTTTAAATTTTTGGCAAATATAGAAACGTTGAAACTAACACCTCTAGAATCATTCAATTCAATTTCTTCATATGCAATTCTATAGGAATCAGTCGCAATTAACTTCATTAGATTATTTGAATAATCAATATTTACACCATTAAATATAACCTCAACATCACTTGTTGAAGCAGCAAACAAAACATTTTTAGCTGCGTTCCTTAATTGTTTAGCATTAATAGTTAATTTAACACCTTGTAATGAAAAGTCAATAATAGGATATTCGGATACATCGAACAAATTTAATTCATATTTGTCAGCTCCATTAGTAATGAATAGTATATTTCCTTTATTGAAAATTTCAATATTTCCATAACATTTCCTAATTACATTTGCAAACAACATCGAAGGTATTAATAATTTACCTGTTTCTTCAATTTTTAAAATATTATCTTTAGAATGAATTGTTTTAATAATAGATAAATTACCATCAGAACCAGTAAGAGACATTCTATCTTCGATGACCTCTAATAATATTCCTCTTAATGGAAGAAATATGTTTGCATTATTAATACACTTACCTACTTCATCAAGACTTTTAATAATTTCTTTTGCATCAACAATAATTTTCATATATTTTCTTTCTTTTTCTATTTTTTATAATAAGGAGTGTGGATATTGTATACAAGTCCCAGATACACCATAAACATTAAAAATTTTGCAATAATTCTATGTGGGAAACTTATCGGTTCTATTTTCATAAATAAAACCACTGAACATAACACTTCTCGATATGGATGCTACATTTCTGTCCTGACCAAGTTACAAGGTTGCTATTTCAATGGCACTATAATTATATATAAATTTATGAAGGTTTTTTTAATATTCTAAACATATTTGTTTTGTATATTTCGACTCCGGGCTGGTTAAATGGATTAATTTCCATTAAGTAAGCACTCATTGCCACAGCTCTTTCAAAGAACATAACAATTGCTCCAAACGATTCTTCATTCAATTCAGGAAGTTCGATGTGCAAATTAGGAACTTGACCAACCGAAGAGTGAGCATCTAAAGTAGCTTGAAATGCAACATTATTTATTTCATGAACACTTCTATTGATTAAATAATTTAAATTATCTAGGTTTTCTCTATCTTCAACTATTTCCAAATCAATAATTGGCTTTTTAACAGTTATAACAGTTTCAAATAATATTTTTGATCCTTCTTGAATGAATTGACCTAGTGAGTGTAAGTCTGTCGAAAAAATTGCACTACTTGGCAAAAGACCTTTATTAAGTTTTCCTTCTGATTCACCGTACAATTGTTTCCATCATTCTAGAAAAAAATCTAAGTTAGGTTCATATGCAACAATCATTTCAGAAACAAATTTTCTTTCTTTCCATAAAATAAATCTTGTTACTGCGTATTGATAAGCCAGATTATCCTCTAATGAATCAACAGAATAATCTTCATTAGACACTTTCGCACCATGAATAATTTTTTTAATATTCAAACCAATACATGCAAATGGAAATAAACCTACAGGCGTTAAAACAGAAAATCTACCACCTATATTATCAGGAATGACAAACCTTTGATATCCTTCTTGTTCTGCTAGTTGAAATAAAGAACCTTTGTTAGCGTCTGTTGTTGCAATAATATAATCTTTAGCATTATTTTTTCCGATTGTATCTTCTAGTAATTTTTTAAACATTCTAAAAGCGATTGCGGGTTCTGTTGTTGTACCAGATTTTGAAATAACATTAATTGCAAATCTTTTATTCTCAACATATTTTAATTTTTGAGCAAGATCAGTTGATGAAAGTGATTCGCCAGCAAAAATGATTTCCATTTTCTTTTCTTCTGGTGTAGGATAATTACCTAAAATAAAATCAATACCTGCTTTGACACCTAGATATGAACCTCCAATACCAATAACAACCAAAACGTCAATTTCAACAGTATGTAATCTTTTGGCAACCGCTTCCATTTCTTTAATATCCTGAATATCAATATTGTTTGGAAGATCTTTTCAACCTAAATATTCATTTCCTTCAGATTCATATCTTTCCATTTTGTCATGAATTTCTTTAACTTGTTTTTCATATTTCATTATATTTGTGAAGTCTATTGCTCTACTAATATTTAATTTTATTTTATTCATTTCATGACCTCTTCTTCATTATATTTTGATAAATTATTAAATCCACTTTTCGTCTCATGAATTTCATATTTAAAAGGGAAATTGAGAAAATCAGCCTTTCCGGTTTTAAAATCACAAAAATAAATATCATCCTTTACATATTTGACTAGTAATTCTAATTCTTCACCAATTCTAAAGAGTGTTTTTAAGTTTTCGATGTAATAATCTGATATATCGTTTACATAAACAACACCCATTTTTCTATTTTTTGTAATCACCACAAGAAAATTCTTATTAATTCTTGTTATTTTCCCCTTCATATACATTTTTTTATCCATATATCAATAATTATATAATTTTTATTCCTCTTTTACCTACTTCAAATAATTGCTTTCCAACTTTTTTCTTAATCTTAAAAATAACTTGATCGACGACTCTTGTACAATCCTCTCCGGCATCGTTTCAGATTGTTGAAAAGATTTTTTGCTTACTAATAAAATTCCCGCTTGCATCGTTCATTAAAATATTCATTAATTGTAATTCTTTTTTTGTTAAATGAATTTTTGTATCATTGAAGTAAAAAACATTCTTTAAATTGTCAAGGATCATTCCTTTGTGAATTATTACAGTTTTTTTACTATGTGAATCTCAAGACCTTCTTAAAATTGCTATTATTTTTCACTTTAAATATTCATATCCATCATCTCTATAAATAAGCTCATCGTTTCCTAATTTATAAAAAGCAAAATCACTTTTTTGGAATGCTTTAAGCAGAAGGACTTGTAGATAGATAGGATTTTTTCTATGACATTTATCGTAAAATTCCCAATTAAATATTTTTTCCTGACCTTCAAAATAATCAATAACCATAATATCTGGTGTTTCAAGGTCGTTTAGATCTTCAATTCCCTTAAAGTCTAAATAACTTCATGTCATATTGAAATATTTTTGAGATTCTAGTAATATTTCATCAATTTCTTGCTTATTTGTGTTTTCGTGAGCAACAATTAAAATCCTTAAAGGATGCTTATCTAAGTTTTTGTTTAAATGATTTATCATAAATATCATTATATAAATATAATTATAAAATATGCAAACAAAAAAAATTCTAGGGTTCATTATTTCAAAATCACCATACCTTGATAATGATGAAATCCTTAATGTTTATGGTGAAAATTCAATAATAAAGGTATATGCTAAAGGAGTCAAAAAAATTGAAAGCAAGAATAGGTCAAATGTTATTGTAGGATCTCTTGTAGATTTCGAAATTCTAGAAAATTATTCCAAAAATGATTGATTTTTCTTGAAAAAAGCCACAACTATCAAAAGTTTACCTGACATAAATAAAAATAATTCTGACAAAATAGAAATATTAGTAAAAATACTTCGAAAAATGAGAAATTTTAGTAATGATGTTTTTAACACTTATAATTTTTTATTAAATAATTTGGAAAGTGAGAATTTTTATAAAATTCAAACATTTTTAGTTTCAAGGATACTAGAAAGCAATGGCGAAGGACTCTCATTTCAAAATTGTGTAATTTGTTCGACCAATCAACAACTATATAGCTTTGATGTTATGCAAGGTGGTATGCTTTGTAAAAAGCATGGAGAACATTCAACTCCCCTAGATTTGCTAAAATCTTTATATTCTATAGGTGAATCTATTGAGAAATACATTAAAACTACCAACCCAGAAACGAATAAAAAGATATTTAATATATTAATTAGTTTATTAAATTAATTTAGGCCTCATATTAATAGTGAGAAATGGCAAGGGATAGAGGAATCGAACCCCTACATACAGGTTTGGAATCTGTAGCACTACCATTATACTAATCCCTTAATTAGATATTTAGATTAATTATAAAATATAATAATAGGAAAATATTAAATATTATTTTAATATCAAGGAACGAAATGATAGTAACAATTGAAAAATATAATCAAAACGGAGAAGGTGTTGCTTTTGTTAATAACAAACCAATTTATATATTTGGTTCCATAAAA
>JBOGBM010000006.1:0-4109 GCA_051656205.1 Metamycoplasmataceae bacterium | reverse complement strand
TTTCTAATTTAGAATCTGATTCAGTATTATCTTCCTTAATTAAATTGATATATCCAATTGAACTTAAAAAGGATTCAATAACTTTACTAATTGGAAGATTTCTTTCAATAAAACTTTTGTGTTTTCTAATTTCATTTAGGAAATTAACAATGTTAATTTTGGTTTCTTTTGGTACAGGTAATATCTTGAAATTTTCAACAAGCGCTTCGTAAAGAGGTAGATTTTTTTCTTGAGCAAATTCGACAAGTTTGGCTTCAGTTATCGGACCAATTTTTCTTGATGGAACATTTATAATTCTTTGTAGATGGATTTGTGGAGATGTTTTAGATATTGTCCATAGAAATGAAATAACATCCTTTACTTCTGTTCTTTCAAAGAATTTTTGACCACCAAAAATTTTATGATTAATTGATTCAGCAACTAAACTTGATTCGATTAATCTTGAATAATAATTTGAACGATAAAATATGGCGATATCCTTCAATTGAACTTTATTTCTTTTTAGTTCGTTTATTTGTCCAACAACTCATCTCGCTTCTGCTTCTTGAGAATATGCATAATGAAATTGAATTGGATCACCTTTTTCGCCAGCAGCTTTAAGCGATTTAGGAATTCTATCTTCATTTGAACGTATAAGCTTATTAGCGGCATTTAAAATATTTTTAGATGACCGATAATTTATATCCATCGTAATTGTTGTTGTGTTTTTAAAATCCTTGTGAAAATTATTGATTAAATGAATATCCGCTCCACGTCACGAATAGATAGTTTGGTCTGGATCACCAACTATAGTAATGTTTTTTAAATTTGATAAGCTCTTAATAATGTTATATTGAATAATTGAGGTATCTTGAAATTCATCAATAAGAATATATTCAAATTTATTTGATCATTTCTCTTTAACATTAGGAAAGTTTTTTAATATTTTATCGGTTAAAATTAGTAAATCATCGAAATCAACATATCTTTTTTCTTTTAATTCAGAAATATATTTTTGATAAATTTCCATTTTTAGAATTTCTGTATCATTTTCTGCTCTAATATCATGAGAATGTGGAGTTAAAGATGAAATTTTTGTTTTTGATATAAATTTCAAAATTGAAGAATATGAAAGTAACGAGCTTGTCAAATTAATTTCTTTATATATTTTCTTTAATATGTATATTTGATCTGCAGAATCAAGAACTATAAAATTTTGTGGATAATCTAAATGCGTTATTTCTTCTCTTAAGAATCTATAACAAAGTGAGTGAAAGGTTGAAATATTGCATTTTTCTCCTTCTTCACCAATTATTTCAACAACTCTTGATTTCATTTCATTTGCCGCTTTATTAGTGAATGTAAGTGCTAAGATTCTCTCTGGTTTTATATTTATTCTTTTTATCAAATAAGAAATTTTTCTTGTTAAAACACGAGTTTTTCCAGAACCCGCTCCAGCAATGATTCTTAGTGGGCCATCATTTTTAAGAATAGCCGCTTTCTGTTCTTTATTAAGATGTTTAAGTATGGTGTCATCAATAATATTTTTTTCATCTTTATTCATAAATTAATCCTTTCAAATTATTTCTTGTTTTCTTACTTTTTCTCTTATTATTTCTTTATTCATTTCATCAAAAATCTCAATATATTTTTTTGAATATATCATTTTTATTTCCACAAATCTATCATTAATACTATACATATTCTTATTCATATTTATTGAAAGAATACTAAATATATCAATAAATATAATTATTCCTGAAGTTGTTGCAGGTATTGCTATTAATGTCGATTCTCAAGTCGCTAAAACTAATTCATCATTATTAGGTTTATTGGATATATCAGACATTTTTTGGAATAACTCTGGACTAATAAAACACATTGTCACTATTATGCTAAAGATTCAAAGAAAAGAATATAATTGATTTCTCTTAATGACACTTAACCATACTTGTTCATCTTTTAAGGAAATAAAGTTTATTTGACAAAATAACATTCCAATCGTTCTTCCTTTTAATAATATTGGGATTACAATAAATAGAATTGTAATTTCAAATATAACCAATACCATCCAAGAATAATAACCTCAATAATCAATCACGAGTGAATCATCAATTTTTTTAATAGCTATAAGAGATGAGGAGATTGCTATTGTACTAAATATTATTAAATCAATTAATATAGATAAAATTCTTATTCAAAATCCTGCAGGCTTATTTATAGTTTTCATTGATTACTCTTTAAGAATTTTAATTATTTTTGTTCACTCGTTAGGAGAATGAACTTTATTTAAATATTCGGTTTCAGGTAAATTAAACAACAAATATTTATTTGTATAATTAAATGACGGAAAATCCTGTATTCTATTTTTTTTGTTTTTCTCATATATTTTTGCTAATAAGTTTTTTCTAGCTGAACCGATTAATAATTTATCAATTAATTTTCTATGAGTATATCATAAGGGAATTATCATCTCATTATTAAAAATTTGAGCATAATCAATTTCCTGAATATATTTATTTTCAACTAGATATTTACCTCTAATATTTTTTCATTCTTTATAAAAGACTTGATAATTAGGAATGTCATCTTTCTCAATAAAAATATTACAATAAGCTTTATTAATATAAACATATGTTTCGGCATTTAACAATAAAAAATACAAGAATTCTAACGACAAATGTGATGTTGTTTCAAGATAAGAAGTTTTTTTATTTATTTCATTAGCTAAAGAAATTTTAAACAATTTATTTGATATAAATGGAAATGTAAAGGCAATAATCTTAGGATATTCACTTATTTTAAAAGTATAATTTTGTTTCAGATTACATCTTTTTTGAGGTACTCAATTATCAAAACCTTTAAATGACGCTTTAAATTCCAATATATCAGCTTCTATATTTTTTTCTACAGCTGTTGATAAATCATATACACATTTATTTGAAATTTTTTCATTGGCATTCAATATTATCCCATGAGTACCATTGGCAATTTTGCAGCCTTCAACAATTACTTCATTAAATCCAATTTTTCTTGTTGTGAAAACAACCTGTAATTTGATATTTGATTTTTTTTCGATTTCATTGATCTTATTGAATAATTCTTTTGAAGTGTTGTTTGTTAAGATAATTAATTCGAATAATACCGATTTTTGTTCCAAAATGCTATTAAAAAAATGTCTATTAATCTCATTTGAGTAAATTGGAACAATTAAAGATATCATTTTACTTCCTAACTTGTTATAAATATAAATTTATACGCATGTAACATGCATATAAAACAATTATAACATAAACTACATTTTTAAATTTCCTGCAGTTCTTGGATATGGAATTACATCTCTAATGTTTTCAATGCCTGTTACATACATTACTAATCTTTCAAATCCTAATCCAAAACCAGATGAACCTGAATCACCATATCTTCTAAGGTCAAGATATCAACCTAAATCTTCTTCATTAATATTTAAATCTTTCATTCTTTGTTTCAATATTTCAATTCTTACTTCTCTTTGAGAACCACCGATTAATTCCCCAATTCCAGGAACGAGTAAATCAAAAGCAGACACAGTTTTTTTATCTTCATTTAAATACATATAAAAAGCTTTAAAATCTTTTGGATAATTGATAATTGCAACTGGACCTTTGCAGTGAACTTCTGCTAGATATTTTTCATGCTCGGAATTTAAATCCATCCCAAATTCAATATTAGAATTTTCAAAAATATTCTTCTTTTTTTTCAGAACTTCAATCGCATCTTGATAGTCCATAATTTGCAACGGATTATCAAGATATAAATTTAAATTTCTCAATAATTTATTATCATTTTTTTCGTCCAAAAATCTAAATTCCTCAGGATGAATTTTAAGTGTGTTTTTTATTATTGTTTTTAACATATCATCAGCTAATTTTATAACATCATGTAATTCATAAAAAGCAACCTCAGGTTCTATCATTCAAAATTCTGCTGCATGCTTTTTGGTATTTGAATTTTCAGCCCTAAATGTTGGACCAAAGGTATAAACTTTTTCGAAACCAATTGCATAAGATTCAGCATGTAATTGCCCAGTTACAGAAAGAGTTGCCTTTTTAGGAAAAAAATCTTTTTTGGATTCGTCATTAACAATAAAA
>JBOGBM010000005.1:0-2559 GCA_051656205.1 Metamycoplasmataceae bacterium | reverse complement strand
AATATGACTTCAATTCTATATAATAACAAACATAGTGAGTACTACTTGGTCGAAGGAATTACTGATTATGCGCTTTTAACTTTCTTTAAAAGAATCGATGAAAAATTTAAAGATTTACATTTTATCCCGATAAATGGAGTAGGTTCACTTGAAGAAAAAGATCCAAACATAAAAGCGATAATTCAGAATATTATTGATGTTTATGGACAAAATGTAAAAATTATTGTTGATAATGATGAAGCCGGAAAGAGATTCGAAACATTATCTAAAGATCATGAAACAGGATTGAGGATCATTAATCTTTCATCAATTGATAAAACAAATATTGAATCCTTATTCAAGAAGGAAGATTTAAAGATAATTCAAAATAGTAAAAACAGCAATAATGTAAAAAGCGCCTCAAAATCTTTAGGATTACTAGCTCTTACAGAAAAGCCTGAAAAATATTTCTCTATGGAAACAATCAATAATTTCAAAAATCTTTTTGAGATATTATTAAAACCATAGTAATTGATAATGATTATTTCTTTAATCTAAGAATAGACATCTAATTAAAAAACCATTTAAGAAACCTATGCTTAAATGGTTTTTTATCGAATTTATTAATTATTATTAAACTGGTTTGAATCCCTTAATCGGAAATGTAACATCACCTTTAGATTGACCAGCGCCAGGATTTTCAATAACAGTAATTGTAACATATATTTCATTTAGATCTCGACGTGATATTTGAGCATCTTTAACTTCATAAGTAAAGTTACTAGGCAAAGAAGGAACATTTGCAAGGAGATTCAATGCTATTTTTCTACCTTCTTGATCAGTTGATGCAAGGAGTGTATCTACTGCTTCAGATGCTGTCTTATTAGTATCTTTTGTTGGTACAGTAGTAATAAATTTCACTACTTGATCATCTAATGCATTAAAAGCCCTATAAGTTGTCACTTCAAGAGTAATAATTTTATCATTTGCTTGATTATTTATTTCGAAAATTCTAACTATAACATTAACTGAAGTAGTTCTACTTCTATTTACATCAGCAGATAAAATTTCAAAATCGAATCCATCATCAAGTGTCGGAAGGGGGTCAAGAAATGGAGCTACATTATTACCGAATGTAATAGATTCAAATGCTTCAATTTTTTCATTTGCTGGCGCTAAATCAACTACTTGAGCTCCATGCAATGATTTGAAAGTATCGTTAGAAAATCTTCTTTGTTGAGAATATCTAAATTTTCCTGCTTGTATTTCGATACGTGAAAGTGATGTGAATCCTGTAACTTGAAAAATAACTTCTCTAAAATTCGATGGGTTAGCTTTCTCAAAAACTTTAATCCCAAAATTAGCTGTTGTATATGTTTTAGCATCAATTTCAGCTGATATAATCTCAAAATCAAAGTCTGGATCCAATGTTGGAACATCTGCAAAGGATCTTAAGGCCGTGATTTTCTGTGAAGAATTTAATTCATTTAAAACTCTTGTTACAGCGCTACTTGAACCAATTTCAGGTTTAGTTGTAATAACTGGAGTAAATTTTTTAGCTTCCATTTCAAGACTTGAATTTAAGCCTGCAACTTTAAAAATAACTATTTTAGAATTGGTAGGATCAGCTACTTCAAAAACATTAACTTCAACATTAACTGTTGTATCTAATTGATTATCAATTTGAGCAGAAATAATTTCAAAATCAAATTTTGGGTCCAATGTTGGAACAACTACGAAAAGTTGTAATGCTATAAGTTTTTCAGTGGCAGTTACTGCACTTTGAATGCTATTCACAGCCATCTCTGAAGTTGTTGTAGGGCTTGTTGTTATAACTGTTCTATCAAATTTTGAGGCTTCAGTTTCAAGGTCTGTTATTCCGGTTAGAAATCCTGTAATTCTTAAAGTTACATTTTTAGATTCATCTGTTATTGTTCTATAAACCATTATCGAAACATCTATCGTTGTATTTCCTGTGATATTTAAACTCGCTCCTAGAATAGAAAAGTCAAATCCCTCTGCTAGATCGGGAATGTCTGTAAGCTCTCTTAATGCCGAAAGAGATTCTGCTGGGCTTGAAGCATTAATCATATCTATAGCTTCACTTGAAGTAAGATTTGGTTTTTTCGTATTAACTTGTTTATCAAATTTTGCTGCTTCTATATCAATGTTAGAATAGAGGATAATAAATCCCTCAACTTTATATGTAACATTTTTTGCGTTTTCTCTATTACTTATTTCAAAAACTCTAATAATAACATTAACTGTTGATCTTACTTCAACATTTATACTTGCAGATACAACTTCAAAATCAAATTCTGGATCCAATGTTGGAACATCGGCAAATTCTAATAAGGCACTACGTCTGTCGTGAGTTGATACTGCATTTCTAATTTTTAAAACAGCTTCTTCGGAAGTGATTTGCTTTTTAGTTGTAGTAGGAGTATTAAATTTGGCTACTTCATCATCAATTTTTTCTACTTCTTTTGAAGGAGAACAAGAAATAATTGTTGCTATTGGTAATATTGTTAATAAAGTTGCACCTAACCCTAATAAAATTCTTTTTAGACTCATAAATAA
>JBOGBM010000004.1:0-16363 GCA_051656205.1 Metamycoplasmataceae bacterium | reverse complement strand
GCTGCAGCAGCTAATGAAACCCCTAATAATAAAGAAGGTTGAAAGGCAGATAAACCATTTTGAATAACTCCTTCAATGACAAAAAGCGAGAATAAAAAAGTAAGAACAGTTATAGTTATTCCCACAATCCCTAAATACAATCCAAGTTTTTGCAACTTCAATTGTAATGGAGTCATTCTTGCTGATTTCGAATTCAATAAAGCAGCTATTTTACCAATTTCGGTATTATTTCCAACAGCAGTAACAATTGAAAATCCTCGTCCGTTTATAACATCGGTTCCCGAAAATAATTTATTAACTTGCTCACCAATAGGAATATTATTTGATGTTAATATATTGGCATCTTTGACTATTTCTGAAGATTCACCAGTTAAAACACTTTCGATACATTTTAAATTATTACTAGAATATAAAAGTGAATCAGCGGAAATTGTGTCCCCTGCTTCAACAAGCAAAATATCCCCAACAACCAATTGATCTGAAGGAATCATGACTATTTTTCCATTTCTTAAAACTTTAGCTTGAGAAGTGGTCATCTTTTTAAGTTCTGTAATGGCACTAGTTGATTTATGTTCTTGGAAAGAGCCAAATAATGCATTTATTAATACTATTGAAATTAAAACAAACGCTTGAACATAAGTAATTATTAATCCTGGTTGATTAGGATCAACGATACTATTATAAATAGATAGTCCAAGTGATAAAGCACCTGAAGCCAATAATAAAATCGGCATTAGTTCGGTTAATTGATGAAAAAATAAAGAAATAAAACTTTTGTTTTTTATTTCTTCCAAAACATTCGAACCAAATTTTTCTCTGGATTCTAATACTTCTTTGTCTGTTAATCCAGTTTCTTTATTGGTATTAACATAATTCGATATATCAATTTGTTTTTCTTCACTTTTTGATTTACTAGATTTCATTAATTTCCACTCTTGATTAACTTAAATATTTAAATTTTATATATATTATATATATTATTTTTCAATTTGACAAAAAATAAAGAATTAAGGATTAATTATTATGCAAATATGTTTAATACTTATTTCTAATTCTATTTAAATTAATTTCGTTTTTTCTTAAATATGCTGATTTAATATCATCATCACTATATTGTAATAATTTCCCAAGACCAATAAATAACGAAAATGAATAATTGAAATTTTCTAAATTAGGTTGCTTGTGAAAGTTAGATATTGAAGCAAAGATTTCTAAAAATTGAATTGTTAAATTATCTGAATATATTATTGGATCAACATTCACATCCATTTTAAGGTCTAAACCAAAAGATAAATAAAAATGCATACCATCAGAATACTCTTCAATTATTTTACTATCATTGATTTTGATATTTCTTTTTCAATATTTGAAGTGTTGAATTTCATTAGCTAGTTCACTAATTTCAACAAATAGAGCTAGTATTTGTTTATCCTCAAGATCTTTTTTATTTGGATTATGACTCTCAATTATTGCTTTATTTAATTCAATTTGTTTTGGCAAAATGTCTTTAATATTCATTATTGAATTATATATTATATATTTATTATTAACTAAATGATTATTCAATAAACAAATTTTGTTTAATTATTATTTTGATTTATCAATTTTAAAATATAGTATAATGAAAATGCAATTACTCAGAGCCCGAGTGATGAAATGGTAGACATAGGGGACTTAAAATCCCTGGTCCGTTAGGACGTGCTGGTTCAAATCCAGTCTCGGGCACCAAATATAGAAATCTATTCCAACACTTGAAAAAGTGTTTTTTTATTCCATTGTTATTTTTGTATATTCTCCAAGAATATGAGAAACAAATTTAGCAATACTTTCATGATATGATATTAATTTCTGTCTCTCCTTTTCAGGAATCATTTCTTTCGAGGAAGAGGTAATTTTCTCAAGAGAAACAGCATCAAAAAACATTTCATCACATTTCTTTTTCTCTTGAATATAATTTGTAATAATATCCTTAAATTTTGTTTTCAATAATGAATTAATTGTTTCCCAATTTATATGAATTATTCTGGTACCCAAAGAACTAGCAACATAATCTTCATAACTAATTTTTGCATCTGAATTTAATAGTAGCAAAGCTCTATTGTTATTATGTTTGATATCTTTCATATTAACAAAAAAGAATTTATCAGCTTCTGATGTTACTCACGTTTTTTCCATAAGGTCGGTGATAAGTTTAGTGGACTTATTTGCAAAGTAATATGAAAGTACGGAAAAGACAACAGAAATGACAGCAAGTAAAAGACCAAAAGTTCAAAGAATTATATCTTCCAGTCTATATCCATTTACTGTAATAACTTTTGTTACTTCTGCATTATATAAAATCATATTAATAAAAAATTATACATAATTACTAGGCATTTAAGGTAAAATACTTAAATATGGAAAACAAAGTAATAAAAGTAATAATTGAAATCCCTTCACATTCAAATATAAAATATGAATATGATAGAGAGACACAAAAAATTCGTGTTGATAGAATATTAAGAGATGGATTCTTCTTTCCAGCTAACTATGGATTTGTTGAAACTGCTCTTGATTGAGACGGAGATGAATTAGATGTTCTAGTTTATTCAAGTGAGAAATTCTTCCCAGGAGTTGAAGTTGAAGCTAGAATTATTGGAGCAATGAAAATGATTGATGATGGTGAAACTGATACTAAGTTAATTGCAGTTCATAATGATGATTATAGATTGGATCATATTCACACTCTAGAAGATATTGACCAAAATTGATTAATGGAGGTTGAAACATTTTTCAAAACATATAAAAATTGAAAAAGAGAAGGAATTACGAAAGTTCCAGGATTTGAAAATGTTGATTGAGCTTGAGGTGAATATAAAGAATGTCGTGAGTTGATGATAAAATATGGACATTTACCTAAAGAAGAATTTATTGAGAAAATGAAGAAAAAACATCCTGACAAATATGAAATTTAATTAATAAAATAAAACTATTTGCTTATTTTATTCTCTTTTATTTTAATTTATTTTATACTATGCTCTATAATCGAAAATAACAAATATATTGATGTAAAATATAATAAATGAACAACAAAATAATAAAACTAATAATAGATAAATCGAGAACCTATAAAAAACAAAGAGATGATACTTTTATTCCAGATTTATCTCCCTGTTATTCAGGAGAAATCAAAAATATTGTTGGAACTGAGAATATATTCAATATCCTTATTTGTACATTCGATGAAGAGGAAATTGAAATTGGATCTGAAGTTGAAGTTAGAATAGTTGGAGCTATCAGGTTAGTTAATAATAAAGAAGAAGATATGAAAATAATTTCTGTTCCTAATAAATTTCATTATGGTCAAATAAGAACTCTTGAAGATATAAAAAGAATTGATCAAGAATGAAATAAGAATTTATGAAATGAAGTTATTGACTTTCTAGAAAATTATTGAAACTTAGCTGGAAAAATAGATTATCAAAAATTGAATATAAATAAAGATTTTATAATAGAGAATGCTGATTGAGCCTGAAATCAATACAAGAAATTACATATAAAATAATTACTTGTTGGATTTAAAAATAAAATAAGACTTTAGTCTTATTTTTCTATTTCTTTTATTATTAATATTTTTTTATATTCATTGATTTTTTCTCTCGTTCCTAGTCAAAACGAAGATGCCGTTGCCATTCCGGCGGCATTACCCATAATGAAAGATTCTTCAAGATTTTTTGTAGTAATATAATTTGCTGTAAAGGCAGATAACATACTATCACCTGCCCCTGTAGCATTAACAACTTTTATTTTAGGAACTTCTATTTTTAATAATTTATTTTTATTTATTAAATAAGAGCCTTTTTCCCCAAAAGAAATTAATAAATTTTGTAGACCATAATTTAATAATTTTTGCCCTGCTTTTATAATATCTTTTTCTGTTTTAATTTTAGTACTCATTAATGATTCAAGTTCATATGAATTAGGTTTCATTGCAAAAGGTTTATATTTTAATAATTTAATAACTTCTTTGGAATCAATATCAAGAATGAATTTTATTGATTTCTTATCCAATTTCTTAACTATTTTTTCAACAAAATCCATGTCCGAGGTACCCATAATAAAAACAACATCATCTTTGTTTAGTTTATCAATTAATTTCATTAAACTATTTTTCGATTCATTGCTTACAATTGAAGAAGGTCCATTAAGTTGAAATGTATTTATTTGATTGCTAAATTGAACATTAATTCTTGTTTCATTCTCGCTCGGAATTTTTATAAATTTAATATCTTCATTTTTAAGTTGTTCAGTTATTAAATTTGACATAGATCCATTTGCGAATCCAATTGCTTCTGTTTTATAACCCAATCGTTTTAAAATGATTGAAGCATTTATTCCCTTTCCTCCTGCAAGTAAATAAGAGTTGTCATATCTTGTTAAACCATTTCGATCAAATTGATTGTTGGATTCTATAAAAAAATCAATCGAAGGAGAAAAAGTTAGTGTATAGAACATAAAAACTTTTTATTCCCTTCCATTAATTTATTTTCTAAGAAAGCAGATTGAATATTTAGTATATCTGATTTTGATTTTCTTTTTAAAAATCAAGATTTATTTTCTAATGTAATTTTTTGATTTTCTTGATCCTTATTTTTATTGAATAATCTAGTAAAAATTTTTATCATAACTGCACTAACTATTGAACCCATTAATATTGCGACAAGATATAATACAATTCCCATACCAATACTTAAACCTGAATCATCAAATAATGTCGATTTAACAAGTGCAAAAACAAAGATACCTCCATGTGGTGCTGCTAATGTCACGCCAAAGACTGCCGATAACATACCAGCTACACTCGCACCGATCATCGAAGAAGGAACAATTATCTTAGGATTTTTAGCAGCGAAAGGTATTGCTCCTTCAGTAATAAAACTGAATCCCATAATTCAATTGGCTAGACCTGCTTCTCGCTCTTCTTTTGTTCAAAGTTTTTTATTAAAAGCTGTTGAAATGGCTATTCCTAATGGAGGCACCATTCCAGCAGCCATTACTGATGCCATAACATATGTTCCACTTCCTGCTGTTTCGCTCAATGATGCTACACCAAATACATATGCAGCTTTATTGATTGGTCCTCCCATATCTGTTGCCATCATTATTCCGACTATTAAGCCAAGAATAATTGCTAAATTATTATCGCCTTGGAAAATGTTTAAAAATAGTTCAAATCCATAATTTAAATAAAGAAGCGGAATATTAACAATTCAAAATAATGTTGCTATTATTAATGTACCAAAAAATGGTACAACTAATATTTGCATTATTCCATTTAAACTTTTAGGTAACTTAGAAACAATATACTGCATCATTAAAATGATTAATACAGCAGAAAGAATTCCTCCCCCTATTGCACCAAAAAAACCAGACGAAGATGCAGGTGTTCCAAATCATCCAGTACCATCTTTAAATAAGAAGGATCCGGAAGAAATAAATCCCATTATAAATCCTGGTAATAGGCCTACCTTACCGACTAAAGCATAAGCAATATAACCACCTAATATTGGAACCATTAATCCAAACGAAATTCCTCCTAATTGTTTAAACCAATATGCAACATCATTTACAGATCCAAAGTTAGGATCTCCAGCATTTGGAATATCTATTATAAAAGCAATGGCAATCATAATACCACCAAAAATTACAAAAGGAAGCATATAAGATACCCCGGTTAATAAAGCTTTAAAAATTCTCTTCCCAAAATTATCAAAATTAAATCCTGCTAAATTTTCTCCACCTTCTTTTGATCCGAAAGTAGATTTTAATTTTTTACCCTTTCCTTCTAAAATGTTATTGATTTGAGATTCTGGATTTTTAATAACAGCTCTAGTTGAAGTTTCTATAACATTTTGATGATTAGAAAATCTTTCTAAATCAATTGCACGATCAACAGCAAGAAGAATACCAGTAGCATTATTAATATCATCTTCTGATAAAATATTCCTTGCTCCTTCTGTACCTTGAGTTTCGATCTTTATTTTTAATCCCATCTCAGTAGCTTTTTTCTTTAATTGCTCTGCAGCCATATATGTATGAGCAATTCCTGTCGGGCAAGCAGTTACACCAACTACATCATAATTTCCATCATGCTGTTCAATTATTTCTTCTTCATAAGAGTTCTTATTAAAAAGATCAATTAATTCATGAAATTGAGAAATATTTTCAAGTTCATTTAAGAATGATGGATTCATTAGATTCTTACTTAGTTCAGATAATATTTCAATATGAACATTATCCTTATCGTTTAGTGCAATAAAAAATATATATTTAATATCTTTCCCGTCAACCGAATCTCAATTTATAGGATTGACTTTTGCAAATAATAATACTGATTTTTTCATTTCTGGTATCCTGATATGAGGCACAGCAACCTCTTCGCCAATACCAGTCGAAAATTCTTCTTCTCTTTTTAGAGTAGCAGAAAGTATTTTGTTCTTGTTCTTACCAAATCCAGATTTAACAAGTTCGGATGATAGATAATCTAATGCATCATTTTTTGAGTTAAATTCAAGATTAAAAAAACAAACATTTTCATTTAAAAAATTTTCTATTTTCATTTTCTTCCTTTTTGAATATTTATTCTATTTTTAGAATACTAAAATCATTACTTTCTGGTCAATCTCTTTTATCTGTAATTATCAATGTATGAGTATCTGTTTTAAAATCATAAATACTATTATGATTAAATTTTTCTTTCTCAGCCATAATAACAACAAATTCGCTTTGTTCAGATATTAATTTTTTAGCAATACCTTCATTAATTTCTGTTGTCATTAATTCATTTTTGTTTGAAATGGCATTTACACCAATAAAAGCAATTGGAAATTTAATTCTACTCAGATCAGCTAAATTTGTTGGAATTATTGTCATTGTTTTAATTTTAACTTGCCCAGAAATAATATTAACTTTCGAAAATCCCTTACTAATTGCGTGACTTGCATTTAATAGGGAATTTGTATAGATAGTTTTATTTTTATCCAGATATTCGAATAAATAATAATTAATTGAACTCGAATCAACAAAAACAATTTCATAGTCTTTTGCCAAAAGTGCACCTTTTTTTGCTAATTTTTGTTTAATTATTTTATTTCTTGAAATTTCATCCTTGGCATTTTTATCAATTCTGTAATAATCATCATTATCATTATAAATAATTTCACCAAATTCACGTTTAATGAATTTTTCCTGTTCTAGTTTTATCAAATATCTTCGACATGTCGATACTGATAATTTTAATTCTTTCTCTAATTCTTTAGGCTTAACAATATTTCGTTCTTTAATAATATTTTTTAGTTCATCTAAAATTATTTTACTCATTGTTACTCCTAGGATTATTATATCATTTTTGAACTATTTTGAACATATTTGAATAATTTTGATTATTTATAATTAATAATTGATTTTATAATATCTTTTTTGAATCTATTTTCATTACTTTTAAACAAAAATCACATTTTATTTCAATATCTTTTCCACTATTTAATAATTCACTTTTATCATTTTCAGAAAGTAATCTAATTGCATTTAACATTTTTTCAGAATTACAATTACATTTTGAAATTACTTCATTATGACTTAATTCCTTTCCGTCAATTGCAGTGATAAAATCAGATAATGGCATAGTCTTGAACTCATTATTTTTTATCAAATTTTCGATTCAAACAATATCCTTTTCAGTATGATCTGGTAATAATTGGAAAATAACTGAACTTGCTCTATCAACTATTAAATAATCCTTTTTATTGAGCCAAATATCATTTAATATTGCCGAAAAAACTTGATCGGATTTATTTAAATAATAAGCCAAATCGGTCAATATATCTCCATTAGCAAGCATTACTTCTGAATTATAAGGAATACCATTCACAAACCGACTTACTCTCAATAATCCTTCATCGCCTATTCCTAAAATCAAAGGAATTTCATTATAAAGACCATTATTGTCATATTCAGTTTCAATATTACCATCACCAATTAAAGCTCTAATGGAATTATCTTTAAATTCTAAAACGAATGTTTTCATCGCGCCTGTGGTTTTCATAAGGACAGTCACCTTTTCGACATCATACAAAAAACCTATGGGACCAAAAGTGGCAATTCCATTCGCCATTATTAATGATGGTAATGGATTATATTTATGAATATTTAAAATATCTTCTGATACTTTTTGATAATCAGAAACATAAATTCTTACATTATTTTTAAGAATTATTTTAGTATAAGATTTCTTCATTATCTATTCAACTTAAACTTTCTAGAAAGATCTTCAACCTCTAATAAAGCCTGTTGTTGAATGGTTTTATTTTCATGATTAGATAAAACTTTATGAATAATATTAGCTAATAATCGAAAATCATTTTCTTTCATACCCCTTGTGGTCATAGCCGGTGTTCCTACACGAATTCCACTAGTAACTTGTGGAGATTCCGTTTCATTTGGAATAGTATTTTTATTTAAGGTAATATTAATCTTTTGCAAAATATCAGAAGCTTTTTTACCTGTTAAATTATAACTAAACTTTACATTTATAGTGAAAAGATGATTATCTGTTCCTCCCGAAACAATTTCAAGTCCTAGTTTCTTAAATTCATCTGCAAAAGCAATGGAGTTTTTCAAAATTTGTTTTTGATAATCAGTAAAACTTTCATCAAGTGCTTCTTTGAAAGCAACAGCCTTACCTGCTATAACATGAAATAATGGTCCTCCTTGATAACCCGGAAATATTCAACTATCAACTCTTTTGGCAATATCAGGATCGTCAGTCATAATTATACCACCCCTTGCACCCCTTAAAGTTTTATGTGTTGTTGAAGTTATTAGATCTACGTGACCAACCGGGGTTGGATGAAGACCAGTTGCAACAGCACCAGCAATATGAGCAATGTCTGCCATTAATTTTGCACCTACTTCATCAGCAATTTTTCTAAATTCGGAAAAATCAATTATTCTTGAATAGGCAGAAGCACCACATATAATTAAATCAGGTTGTATCTCTTTTGCAATTTTCATTATCTCTTCATAATCTAAAAAACCTTTGTCATTTACACCATAAGAATAAGCATCATAAAAATATCCAGAGAAATTTATTTTGTATCCATGTGTTAAATGACCACCTGACGATAATCCCATCCCAAGAATTTTCGCCCCCATCGGAACAAGAGCTGCAATTGCAGCAGCATTAGCACTTGATCCTGAATGTGCTTGAACATTTGCGTATTTAACATTAAATAATTTTTTTAATCTGTCAATAGCTAGATTTTCAATGACGTCAATATTCTCACAGCCATCATAATATCTTCTACCAGGATAACCTTCACCATATTTATTAGTTAGAATTGAACCCGTTGCTTTCAGAACATCACTTGATACATAATTTTCAGAAGCAATTAACTCAATATGAGTTTTTTGTCTTTCTAATTCATTATTGATGGCTAATTCAATTTCCTTGTCATTTAATTTAATTTTAGAATACATATATACCTTCTTTGTAATATATTATATTATTAAAGTTAAATTTAATTATTCTATATTTTCAGGTTCTTCAACTTCTTCTTGTTTTTGGTTTTTGGGTTTCTTAACTTTGTTACTTGCCTTTTTAACAGTATTAAAACTTCTCATAAATGTTCTTTCAATTATGGGAATATCGCCTGTTGAATCTTGTTCTTGTGAAGTTGCTGCTTGTTGTTTCTGTTCTTGAATTTCTTCCAAGAATCCTCCGGCAATCACAGCTCCTGGAATTGTAAATATTCCAACCCCAACAAAAGCTAGAATAATAATCATAATTTTACCAAGACCAGTTACTGGTGTAATTTCACCATATCCAATTGTACAAATACTAATAACTGTAAAATAGAAAGAATCTCAATAGTTATTTATTTTATCGTTACTATCTACTTCTGCTCTAAATATAACCACAGCAAAAAGAAACGTTACTAAAATCAAAAATAGGAAAACATATATTAATATTTTTCTTTGTTTAATAAATATATTGGTAAATAGTCTAAATGGTGGTATAACGTTTAAAAACAATATTAATCTTCCAAGTTTGAAAATCATTAATGAAGATAATATTTGAATAAAACTATCTGATGAACTATTTTCAATAAGTGGGAAAAATAGAATAATTAAAGAAGGTAAAATACCTAAAAGAATAATTATTGAAACACCAGTAAAAGGGAAAAATAATAAAGGATATTTTGAAGCTGGATTAGCGCGATAACTATAGGTAATTCACCTTAGGAAATAATCAATTGAAAAAACTGTAAGTATCAAAGCATTTAACGAAAATAAAAGTGTTTTATTATCAGTAACTGTATCTCCTAGTAATAACGGGATAAAAGAAAGAGAGATTACAAATAAAATCACAAAAAGATATATTCATTTAAAGAGATTTATTTTTTTTATTTTGTCTTTTTCAAGATAACTTTGATCATAATCACTTGTTACTATGTAATTCAATGTCTTTATTAAATTGGTATCTTTATTAAAATTAGAGAAAAATTTTCTAAGCTTGTCCACTTTAATAAAACTACTTTCTAATTCCTAATTTGGCAATTAATGAAATATAGCTTTCATAATTATTTTCTTTTAGATAAACCAGGTATTTTTTACGTTGCTCAATTTTAGCAATAAAACCTCTTTTTGAGTGTAGATCTTTTTTGTTTTTTAAAAAGTGAGGTTTTAAATTCTCAATATCCTCTGTTAATATAGCTATTTGAACTTCAATTGAACCGGAGTTTTTAGCATTACCTCCAAATTCATTGATAAGTTCTAATTTTCTTTCTTTTGAAACCATATGTGATTTTCCCTTCATAAACACGTTAAATCTAGCAAATATTATTTAATATAAACCAAACAAAACCTTAATGTTAAATTTAATTATATATTCTTTTGTTGTAATGAGTAGAAAAATTCAAGACATTTTTTATTATCATCCTCAAAGATAGAATCAAATCTTGAATTAATGATAATTCTCAATTCTCGAATAACTTGAATTAAGTATGAACCATCTATAAAATCTTCATCATAATTAAGTAAGGTTATTTTATCTTTATGTGACATAGATATATGTAATAAGCCATGATATCAATAATCATCAACTTCAATTTTGATAAAGTAAATTCCACTATGAGGCTTTACTAATTTTGAATCTCATATTAACTCAAAACTATCATACTGAATTATTGGATTATAAGTATTTGTCAGTAATTGATTGACTAATTCAATTTCGCCAGTTGTAATCATTTCATAAATAGATGAAGATGAAATTTTGATGTCGTTAATTTTTTGAATATCGCAAATCGCTGTATTAGGAAAATAATCTTGCAATTTCTTAGAATCTCACATTCTATTTAATCCGAAAGCAAAATCTTTTCCAACAACGAAATTACTAATATTATATTTATTTACAAGATGATCAATAAAATCTTGTGCATGCATTGATTTAACATCGAAATTAAAATTAATTATAACTACGAAATCAAAACCTAATTCCTCTAAATTGTTTAATCTACTTTGAAGAGGTAGAATTTCTGTTTTATTTTCTCCTATAAATAAAGTAATACCTATTTTGTTTTCTTGTGATAATTCTTTAGCGCTCTCCAATAATTTTTGATGACCCTTATGAAAAATATTAAATTTTCCAAGAATAATGGTTGATGTTGTTTCAAATATTTTCTTGAGATTTTTGGCTTTATAATCAAAATTATAAACATCCATTTTTAAATAATCCCTAATTCCTTTAGCTTCGTATATGTTCCATTTGCACTTACATCGCCTGCGACATCATTAGCTATTTCTTTTAATTTATCAATAGCATTTCCCATCGCAATTCCTAAACCGACCATTTCGATCATCTCAATATCGTTTTCACCATCACCAAAAGCAATAATCTGTTTAGCTTCTAATTTTAGTTTTTCCGCTAATCTTTTAATTGTTTTTGCTTTATTAAGATCTTTTTCTGAAACAAAAAATCCTTTGTCTCATGATGCTTGGATATCTAATGAAGAATTGGTTTTTTCAAAAAATTCTTTTGATAATTTAATTAATTTATTGTCATTACAATTAACGGTTATTAAATGAAAATTATCGGAATTTAAATTGGTTTTATGTAACTCGAATTCTCTAAAATTTTCAGAAAAATTCTTTCAAAATCAATGGTCTTTAATTTTATCGATTGAGTAAATAAAAAGATTCTCACTATCACTTAAAATAATATTAGTGATTTCATCATCATTTTTTTCTAAAATATTTTGTCTATATTTTTCGAAATCATCAATTGATAATGTGGTGTTTCAAATATCTTTTCCAGATTTTACATCATGAATAAATGAACCATTAGCACCAATAAAATAATCAATATTATTATCTTTATGTAGATTACCTATTGAAATGCGATCTCTTCCTGATGCCAAAACGACCAAATATCCCTTATCTTTAAGTTCTTTAAACATTTGTTTTGTTTGATCATCAAACTCCTGCTCAGAAACTTTGAATCTTATTAATGTTCCATCAATATCGAAAACTACCATTTTATACATTTGTTGTCCTTAATTTATTCCCGAATAATTTTCTTTCAAGAACTTCATTATTTTTTATTTTGATGATACCTATTATATCATTATTATCAAATGAAAGAATTGCATATTTATTGTCCGGTTGAGTAATGGAAACTTTTTTACCTTGCAGTAACTTTATTAAAGTATCCTGGCTTATTTCTAAAAAAGGTAAATTGATCAACTTTCTAAAATTAACATTCACATCACTTGCAGATAATCCATGGATTTTTGTTCTCTCAAGTTCCGACATAATCGCCCCTGTGTTTAACGCCTTTCCGAGATCGTTAATTATAGATCTAATATAAGTTCCATTAGAGACACTAATTTCAAAAGTTAGTTTATTGTTAGAAAATGAAATAATATTGAATTCATGCACATGAACTTTAATGGGTTTTAAAATTACTTCTTTTTGATTTCTTGCTAGTTCATAGGCCTTTTTACCATTCACTTTTTTTGCAGAAAAAATTGGTGGAACCTGTTCAATTTCGCCAATAAAATTCGGAATTATTTTTTTTATCATTTCTAATGAAATTTCTTTATTATAAGTTTTAAGAATCTTACCTTCACTATCATAAGAATCTGTTTCAATATTAAAGGTTGCCTCAGCAATATAAGTTTTGCTTTTATTAGTTATATATTCTATTAGTTTAGTGTCATCGTCTGTCGCAATTAAAAGTAACCCTTTTGCAATCGGATCTAATGTTCCAGTATGACCAATCTTTTTAATATTATTTAATTTTGCAAATTGTGAGATGGCTTTGAAACTAGAAATTCCCTTTTCTTTATAAATAAGTTTAAACATGCGGTGAACTAAATATTTGAGATGGCTTTATCCATTTTATTGAAAATTCTTCTAATTGATGTTGTAACTCTAGGAAAAACAATAGCATTTTTATGTTTTCATTGATTATTGAAAATAAAAATATTTCTTAAGTACATTCACATAAATACATAAATAGCCACTAATGAATAACATAATATTACAATATTCGGGAATGGCATTTCTCCAAAAATTTTTCAAACCATTGCATACTGACCTGTTGCTGATCAATCTCCAGGAACTAGTCCTGTAGCATTTTGTTTTACATCAAAAATGTTAACAATAATAAGGACATAAGCAAAGTAAGTTAATACATATAGAACTGTTCCAATCATTCCATACATTCCATATCCTTTAGAATTCATTAAAACAATTAGAGAAAAAACAACTAAGGCATAATGCATAAAGAAGAATCCTTCATTTCCAAAAACAAAATCTCATCCATTTGTTACTAAATAAAAATTATTATTAGTTGTTCCTACACCTTCACCGATTATTTGGCCAAAAATTGTTATTACTCCTCCAAAAAAAGCATATGGAGCTGCAGCCTTTAAAACTACTCTATTTCTATCAAAAGTAAATAACATTGACATTATAAGAGCTGAAAACGGACATAAATCTAAAAGGAAAGCTTTAGAAACCTGAACTCCACCAGTATTTGCTTCTAAACTAGGACTATAGTCACCATTAATTAAATACGTTCCATTTATCAAATTAGTAAGATCTTCTTGATATCTAATAACTCAAAAATAAACAAAGAAAGTAATTCCTACAAATCCCATTACATAATAATTACCAAATATTTTAGTTAATCTACTATTAAATAAGGGGATAAAAATAATAGAAAAAAAAGTAAAAATTGCTAAATACAAGCCCAAATCTGCTAACATAATCCTCCACTTGTTTTTTAATTATTATAACTTATCAAAATAAATATGATGAATTTAATATAAAAAATTTAATAAAATTAATGAAAGTCTTAAAAAATGATAAAGTAATTTCTTGTAAAAAATAGTGAGAATTAAATTGAAATTTTGTATAATCATTTTAAGTTACTTTTTTGTAACCATACCAAAGAGGCTTTCAAGACTTAAATGTCGCCTTAAGGATGAGAATTTAAATTAGGAGATGCAATGATTGCAATAATTAAAACAGGTGGTAAGCAACTACTTGTGGAAAAAGATTCAGTTATCTATATTGAAAAAATAGATGGTGAAGCAGGAGATACAATTACTTTCAATGAAGTACTAGTTATGGGAGACAAAATAGGAACTCCATTTTTAGAAAAAGCTTCAGTTAGTGGAATTATTGAAAAACAAGGAAAACATAAAAAGATTGTTGTGTACCGTCATAATGCTAAATCAACACACAAAAGAAAGCTTGGACATCGCCAACCTTATACACGTGTAAAAATAATTGAGATGAAAGGTTAGGTGTAAAATATGGCAAAGACAAAAGCAGCTGGTTCTAGTAAGAACGGACGTGATTCTTCCGGAAGACGTCTTGGTTGAAAACTAAGTGATGGTCAATATGGAAGTGCTGGATCTATAATCTTTAGACAAAGAGGCACTAAAATTCACCCCGGATATAATGTGGGACGTGGAAATGATGATACATTATATTCACTAATTGATGGATATATCAAATATGAAGATAAAAGAAATAGAAAAATGGTTTCTGTTTATCCTGAACGTATGATAACTCCTAAAGTTAAGGAAACTCAAATAGTTAAAAAACCTACAAAAACTACAAAAATTAAAGAAGTTATTACAAAACCAACAACAAGTAAAACACCAACAAAGAAATCAACAAGTAAAACATCCACTAAGAAAATTACTAAAACTGAATAAAATATGGAATACTCTTTATGGGTGTTTTTTATTTTATAAAAAGAGTATATTTACTTGATATACTTTTATTAAGAATTATTAAAGTATTTTATAAGGATGAATTATGTTTGTTTATTTTGACTTGGAAACAACCGGTTTTGATCCAATCAAAAATGAAATTATTGAAATATATTTAATAAAAGAGAATAACGACGGAAATTTAATCGATACATATCATACTTATTTTAATCCAGGAATTAAATTACCTAACGATATTAAGCAAATAACAAAAATAACTGACGAAATGCTAGAAGACAAACAAACATTTAGAGAAAAGGCTCTTGAAATAATTAATTTTATTGGTGATAACATTTTAATTGGTCATAATATTGATAGCTTTGATTTACCTTTTTTAAATGGATCGCTTACTAAAAATAATTTTAAGATATTGCACAATAAAACATATGACACTATGAAAATGGCAAGAAAAAAAGATAATGCTCATACCTATGCAAAAGGTTATAAATTAATTGATTTAGCAATTAAGTATAATCTAGATTTTGATACAGAAAAGTTACATGGCGCTAAGTATGATACAGAAATAACAAGAAAGATATTTCATATTTTAAGAGGAGGTTTAAATGATTAAATTAGGTTCTCACATTTCATTCAAGGCACCAAATTATTTATCGGGTGCAGCACAAGAAGCAATTTCCTATGGTGCCAATACTATGATGATATATCTAGGAGCACCTCAAAATACTAATAGAATTTCAATTGAAAAATATCTTTTAGAAGAATATAAACAAAAATATTCTAACATTATTAAACCTCAAGATATTGTCGTTCATGCACCTTATATTGTTAATCCTTCCAATCCTTCCAAATCAGATTTTGCAATTAAGTTTTTAAGCGAAGAATTAAAAAGAATGAATTACATTGGCGCTAAATACCTAGTTCTTCATCCGGGAGCATCTTTAGATTTTGGAAAAGAAGTTGCTCTTAAATCTTTGATAGAATCGTTGAAAAGAATATTAAATAACACTAAAGATGCCGAAATTATTCTTGAAACTATGTCAGGAAAGGGAACTGAAATTGGTTCTAATTTAGAGGAA
>JBOGBM010000003.1:0-4929 GCA_051656205.1 Metamycoplasmataceae bacterium | reverse complement strand
TTTTCAATTAATTCATTCATAATCTCAGAAATGGTTTGTCTTCTTACCATAATATTTTGAGCTCTAGATTTGACAGTCGGTAGCAGAAAATCTATTCTATTTGTTGTCATTATTATATATGTATTTTCTGAAGGTTCTTCCATATATTTTAGTAGAGAATTTAAGGAGTATTTATTTCCTAAATCGATATCTTTTATTAAAAGAATTTTTTTCTTATTTATAACCAAAGAGCTATTTGACATATCTTTAATTGTAGAAATAATATTTTCTTTAGTAATTAAATTATTCTCTGGATTAATAACAAGTAAGTCGGGATAGTTTAATTCTGATAATGTTTTAGCTTTTCTACATTTATCATCTTCACAAACAATAATTTTAATTGCTTCGAAAGCACTATCAAAAACATCTACACCTAATTCTCCAAAAAACAAATAGGCGTGAGAAAAGGAATTGGTAAGTTTCGCATTTTCTATTACTTTTAATGAGTTTATTTTACTTGACATATTTTTAAATTATAAAGTATTACTTTTTAAAATTAAGTATATTCTTTAGAGACTTACGATTCTTTTTAATTTCATGTAAATTTTTAAACTCACTTATGACTTGATTTGCTACTTCCTCTATATCGCGACTTCCGTCAATAATAATAAATCTTTTCTTGTCATTATTGATTATTTGATCATATCCCTTTTCTATTTTTTGATAAAATTCAATTTCATTTTTTTCTAATCTATCTAGCGAATCCTTTTGTTTTGAAAGTCTCTTTATTGATTCCTCAGCAGATAATTTAATAAAAAAAGTCACATTAGGTTTTATATTGTCAGTAACAATTTCGTTTAATTTTTTTACCTTATCAATTCCTAAATTCCTACCAGCACCTTGATAGGCAAGAGAAGAATCTATAAAGCGATCACATATAACTATTTTCCCCTGTTTTAAAGCTGGCTCAATTATTTTCGTTAAATGCATTCTTCTGGAAACTAAATATAGCAATGCTTCTGACATAGGGTCAATATCATATTCTGGTGATAAAACAAACTCTCTAATGAACTCCGCTTCTTTAAGCCCGTTTCCTCCTGGCTCTCTTGTAAATACAAAATTACTATCTAAATTATTTTCTTTCAAATATTCAGAAAGTTTTTTTATCGCTGTTGTTTTCCCAGAATTATCTAATCCCTCGAAAGTAATAAACATTATTCGCTGCCTTTTCTATTTTGAAAAGCATGTTTAAATGTTAGTTTATCAATGTATTCAATCGATGCCCCAACAGGAACTCCATTTGCTAAGTGTGAAACTTTTGTTATAACTGAAAGATTTTTATCTAAAAAATTTGCAGTTAGAGTTCCCTCAATTGTTGCACTTAATGCGATAATTATTTCATCAAATTCTTTTGCATATTCAGTTAATTGAGAAATATCTAAATCATTTATTTTTTCAAATTTATTATTGAAAATTATTGGAAAAACATAATATTTTCCATTAAAAAAATTCCACTCCTCGTATCTAGAAATGTCTTCAATAGATTCAACGATCATTAACTTATTCTCCTTGGTTTTTGATGAACAAATAGAACAAATATCTTTGCTTGTATAGTTTTTACATATTTTGCAATTTTTAACATTATTTCTTAATTCATTTAGTAGGGATAAAAATTCTCGAAATTCCTCATCATCAAATTTTAATACTTGATGAGCCATTCTTTTGCCTTGTTTACTTCCAATACCGGTAAATTTTTGAAAAAATAAAGAAAGATTATCTATCTCTCTTGAGTCCATTTAGAATGCTGCTCCTTGTTGATTTTTCGGAGATATTTTTTCATATTCATCATTTATTAATTCCATTATTTCATTAATTGCAATGATTATAATATCTTGAAGCATTTCTTTGTCATCCGGATCAATAAGAACATCGTTTATATCTATTTGAAGTACTTCTCTATTACCATTTGCTTTAATGATAATTCCTTGTTTTTCCACAACAAAAGTTTTTGCTTTTAACTCAGATTCTTGTTTTTCCATTGTAGCTTGCATTTTTTTTGCTTGCTCCATCATTTTTTTAATATCCATACTCTACTCCTTTATTTTCTTCCTTTGTTAAATATTTTACCAAAAAGTTCCATTCCCTTTTTTTCTGCACTTAAAGATTCATTTTCATTATTTTTAGTAATTCTATTCATGGTTGGTAAGGGAGTTGGTTCGGGAAGTTCATCTTTGGATTTTAATTCTTTAAATAGTTCCGCTGAATCAAGAAAATTTTGTTTTGAAATAGCAAAAAAATGTATTGGTGAACCAAAAGTCTCATAAACAAATTCTTTAAAAACAGGAGTTAAAATATTTTCAGTCAAAAACTCAATAGATTTATTATTATCTGAAGACATTAATATGAAATTTCTAGAAGAAGTAATTATTTTGCTATTTTCTAAATAACTTATTATCTCGGCATACTTGGGATTAACTAATAACAATCCTTCTGCTAATAAAGCTTTTTTGCTAGGAACGTCAGTTTTATCTCCAAGCAAGAATAAATTAATAATGTCAGGTTGAGTTAAAAGGACTACCCCTTCTTCAGTTTTAGATTCATTATTAAATGCAAAATCATTATCATCCGCTACCGCAGAAGTGTCGAATAATTTTGTCGCATTATTACTTCTCGATTCCTTAACAAGCTCTTCAGTAAGTTCTTCTGCCGAGAATTCATTTGTATCATAAATAATATTTTCAGTATCAGTTTGACCTAATATTGAACCTTCCACCACATCGTCATCAATATTAGACTCATTAGATAACGTCAGTATATCAGTTACATCTTTTAGAATTTGGTCATTTTTTAAGTCAATATTTTTACTTATATCTTGGTCCTCAAAAATATTTAAATTATCTTCCTTGATTACAAAGTTATCAGTAATCTCGTTGATCTCAATAATTTCCTCGGTTTTTTTATCTTCATTAGAGTTTTTTTGCTCTATTGTTTTAGATTTATTAAAATTATTTATTCTTGCTGTTTCGGAATTTTCTCTAACGGTGTTAAAAGAAACCTTGTTGTATTTATTGTTTAGCGCACAAATTTTAATAATTGCTATTTGAAATAACTGTTGTGGTATATCACTGTATTTTATTTCATTGGTAAGGACAATTAAAATGTCAATAATTTCATAAACCAAATCTGGATCTATTTTTATATGATTTAATGTTTCAATATCGAATTCTTCAATGATTGATTCATCACGAGTTTTTGCATATAATAAAAAATCTTTTAATAATGTAATCATGGAATTTATCAATCTATGAATATCAATACCTTGATCAATCAATTCATCAAAAAGTTTTAAAGCCAATCCTACAAGGTTGTCTGAACAATAATTTAAAAGACGGACTTGATTCTCTTTTGAAGTTAATCCAAAAATTTCATTAATATCTTGCAATTTAATATCTGATTTTGAAAATGCATTTATTTGGTCAGCAATAGAAAGTGCATCTCTCAATGATCCATTAGCTAGAATAGCTATCAATTCTATTGCTCCTGCTTCTGCTTGAATTTTTTCCCTATCAAAAACATATTTAAGTTGCTTTTGAATTGTCTCCCTACTTATTCTCTTAAAATTATATCTTTGAACTCTACTTAAAATTGTTAAAGGTAATTTATCGGGATCAGTGGTGGCCAATATAAAAATAACATGTTTTGGAGGTTCCTCAAGTGTTTTTAAAAGTGCATTAAATGCTCCTTTTGTCAACATATGCACTTCATCAATTATATAAATCTTATATTTAAACTTTGTTGGTGCAAATTTAATTTTCTCTCTTAATTCTCTAATTTCATTAATTCCATTATTAGATGCAGCATCAATTTCAATTATATCAACCGAATTATTGATCGTCATAATACAAGAAGGACAAGCGACTTCAATATTAATGCTGTGACCACAATTAATAACGTTAGCAAAAATTTTAGCTACAGAAGTTTTTCCTGTTCCTCTTGGTCCTGAAAAAAGATATGCATGAGATATTTTTTGTAATTTTATTAAATTTGTCAAAGTTTGTACAATATGATTTTGACCTTCAACTTCACTAAAATTGGCTGGTCTATATGTTCTGTAGAGTGCTTTATAATTCATAAGACAATTTTATCATTTTGTTAGTGCAAAAGTTTATAATTTGTTAATAATTGTAATTTTATCAATCGCTTACTCAATATTTTTAATATTTTAATCTTTTTAAAGTGATAAATGGAATATTTATTTTATACTTTTATTAATAAAAAACAAATTTATACAATTTAGAAAGATAGAAAATGAATATAAAAAATCTAATAGTGAATGGTAAAGAAAAAAAAGGAATATTTATAAGAGGTTGAATTACCGCAAATAGAGGTAATACGAAAATCAGATTTATAAATATAAATGATGGTTCTACAATTACTTCATTGCAAATAGTTATTAAATCTGATATTTCAAATTTTAGTGATATTGATAAATGAAAAATAGGATCTTCTATTGCAATAACTGGTGATTTTGTTAAAAGTAATAGTGATAAGCAACCTTTCGAATGTGTAGCAACAAAAGCTGAACTATTATCACTTTGTGATGAAGATTTTCCTATTCAGAAGCAGGAAATTAATTTAGAAACTTTAAGAGAAACTCTTCACACAAGACATAGAACAAATATCTTAAGATCCGTGATGCTAATAAGATCAACTCTATCAAAAGAAATTCATAATTTTTTTAATAAAAATGATTTTCTTTATATGCATTCGCCCATTATTACTTCAAATGATGGCGAGGGAGCTGGCGAAGTTTTTATTGTTAATGACGAATCCAAAAAAGATTTTTTTCCTAAAAAGGCAACTCTTTCTGTAACTGGGCAATTACATGCTGAATCTTATGCAATTGGTTTCGAAAAAGTTTATACCTTTGGTCCAACATTTAGGGCTGAA
>JBOGBM010000002.1:0-3083 GCA_051656205.1 Metamycoplasmataceae bacterium | reverse complement strand
TTTCTTCATCCTTTTCTCTTTTTAAATAAATTTTTGAAAACCAATTCATTTTTTGTATATCGAATTTAGACGGTGATTTTGATAATCTTCTATAATCAAATTTTTCAATTAACTCACTTTGAGACATAACTTCTTGAGCGTCTTCGCTCGTTCAACCAAGAAGAGCAAGGAAGTTAAAAATAGCCTCATGACAGTAACCTTCATTTTTATAATCTTCAATAAATTGATGAAGACTTTCATCTCTTTTAGACAATTTTTTACCTTCCATATTTGTAATTATCGTTAAATGTCCGAATAGAGGAGTTTCTCAACCGAAAGCTTCATAAACAGCCAATTGTTTTGGAGTATTTGTGATGTGTTCTTCACCACGAAAAACATGAGTTATTTCCATATCCATATCATCGATGACAACAGCAAAATTGTATGTTGGAAATCCATCGCTTTTCTTTATAACTCAATCACCAATTTCATCCGAGTTAACAACAATCTCTCCTCTTACTAAGTCATTTCATTTATATTCTCTATTTTTAGGTAAGGCGATTCTTATGACATATTCACCATTATCATTTCTTCTTTTTTCTTCCTCTTTTGATATTTTTAATCAATTTCTATCATATCTAAAAGAGAATTTACCTGATTCTTCTTGCTCCCTTTTCTGCATTTCTAATTCTTCTGAAGTATCATAAGCCTTATATGCCTTATTGCTTCTAATTAATTCTTCAATATGTTTATTATAAATATCAATTTTTTCACTCTGACGATATTTACCATATTTAGGATTTGGATTGATGGGGGACTCATCAGGAATAATTCCTAGTCATTTTAAATTCTCTAGTTGTGATTCCTCTCCGTTAGGAACATTTCTGGAAAAATCTGTATCTTCAATTCTTAAAATAAATTGCCCTTTATTATGCTTTGCAAATAAGTAACAAAACAATGCAGTTCTTGCTCCTCCAATATGTAAGTATCCTGTTGGACTCGGAGCATATCTAGTTCTAACTGATTTCATATCTCAAATTTTACATTAAAAAACTATTATAATTTTAAATTATAAGAATGTTAATATCCTAGAAACAAATATTGGGTATAATAATTTACAAATGGAAAAAGTAATGTATGATTCTCTAGTTGAGATTAAAAGAAAATATGACTCTTTGACAGAGGAACTTACAAAGCCAGAAGTTCTTCAAAATATAAAATTATATACTTCAATTAATAGAGAGTGTAATAAGATAAAAGAAATTGTTAAAAAATTTAATGAGTATCTTTTATGTGAAAATATTATTGTTGATTCTAAAGCTATGCTTAGTGAATCTGATGAAGAAATAATACAAATGGCAAAATCTGAAATTAATGAATCCGAAAAAAAGATGAAGATTTATACAGAGGAGTTAAAAATTTTATTACTCCCTGTTGATGAAAATGATGATCGTAATGTTATTGTGGAAATTAGAGGAGCGGCAGGAGGTGATGAAGCCAATATTTTTGCTGGAGATTTATTCAAAATATATTCGAAATGAGCTGAACAAAATTCGATGATTATCAAGGTTCTTGATTCTTATCCAAGTAATACTGGTGGATATTCACAAATAGTTTTTTCTGTAAAAGGTGAAAAAGTTTATTCTAAATTAAAATTTGAATCTGGTGTTCATAGAGTTCAAAGAATTCCACAAACAGAAACTCAAGGAAGAGTTCATACATCAACTGCAACAATTACTGTTATGCCTGAAGCGGATGAGGATATCGAAATTGAAATTAATAATGCTGATTTAAAAATAGATACATATAGATCATCGGGTGCAGGTGGTCAATCAGTCAATACAACTGATTCAGCAGTTAGAATAACTCATATTCCTACAGGTGTTGTTGCAAGTTGTCAAGATGGTAAATCACAAATTTCCAATAAAGAAATTGCACTTAGAGTTCTAAAAACGAGATTATATGATTTAGAAGTTCAAAAGAAAAAAGAAGCAGAAGGTCAATTTCGGAAATTAGCAGGATCAGGTGCTAGAAGTGAAAAAATAAGAACCTATAATTATCCTCAAGATAGAGTTACTGATCATCGAATAAATTTTTCATGTTCTTTAAAAGGAATTATAGATGGGAAACTTAATACTTTAATTAGTGCTTTATTGGCTGAAGAACAGGTTGAGAAAATTAAAAATGCAGGTATCGCTTAAAAATGCCTTCGATTAATGACCTTCTCTTAGAAAAAAAACGTTATGGGTTGATACAAAAGATTTCTTATCTAGAAAGAATAAAAATAAAAATAGGTATGCCTGTTCAAAAAATAATCGGTTATGTTGAAATGAGCAATGTCAAGATTAAAGTAAATAAAAAAGTTCTAATTCCGAGATATGAAACAGAAGAATTAATTGAAATTGCTAAAGAATTAATTATTAAAAATAATTATATTAGGATTTTAGATTTATGTTCAGGTACTGGTTTTATTGGTATTGCATTAAAAAAATGAAATGCAAATTTAGATATAGTTTGTTCAGATATTGATAGAAATGCTATATCACAAAGTAAAATCAATGCTAAATTAAATAATGTTGACGTCAAAATAATTAGATCAAATATATTTGAAAAAATTTCTAGCGAATTTGATCTAATTATTGCTAACCCACCTTATATTAAAAAGAGTGAGAAAGATTCCATGAGTAAATCTGTTTTATGATTTGAACCTAAAAAAGCACTTTTTGCTAGTGAAAACGGAATGTTTTTTTATAAAAAAATAGATAAAGAGTATTCTAATTTTTTATCAAGTGGCGGATCGCTATTATTTGAAATAAACCCTCTTAATAATATATTTTTTGAAAATAAGGGTTACATTCTTCTAAAAGATATTAATAATAAAATGAGATTTAGCCTTATAAAGTCCCCAAAATAATTTTATATTTCTTACTTGAAAAGAAAAAAACTAATTTATTATTCGTTATTCTTATCATTTCTAATGTTTTTAAAATTTAATTTGTTTAATTTATATATAATAGTAATTAAAATATAAATATAAATAAGAGGTATGTATGCATTTCATAGACAAAAGATCAAAATTAATAGGAACAATTGGACCTTCATCA
>JBOGBM010000001.1:0-1761 GCA_051656205.1 Metamycoplasmataceae bacterium | reverse complement strand
TAAAAAATTGTTTCAAGTGGTTGCGAAATAATTTGCAATGGATCAGTTATAGCAATACCACATTTTTTAGTTCCTAAATCTAACGCCATTAATCGTTTCATTATAATAAGTTCTTAATATCTTCAAAAGTGATTTCTTCTAAAGAAACTCCTTGTCAAATTAAGCTATTTCCACCACCTTTAATTTTTTTAGTTACTGATATTTTGCTTGCAATGTCTTTAGCATCAATGCCTTTTGAAGTAATAACCAATACTGATTGACCCTCAAATTTTGAAAGAAGTACAATAAGAGAATTTTGGGATTTTTCTCTAAGTGAAACTGCAAAATTTTTTATTATTTCTTTGTCGATATTATTTGAAAAATATACATTCAAATTGCTAATTTTTATCGGTTCTAACTCAACATCAATGGATATTTTTTTTCCTTTTAGAAGTTTTTTTAACACTTCTTTAGCTTTATCAATTTCGCCATTAATATTATTTAAATATTTATTTAAGTCATTATCAGGTTTGATTAGATGTTTTCTTTGTGTTTTATCAAGATTTATGATTTTATTATCTAATGAATCTAATAATTTTAATTGTTTCTTAATTTGTTCATTCATATATTTATCTACCAAAAAATCAGAGGAGATAGCTCTTATTCTATAGATCCCAGAACCTTTACTATCAACAGAAACAATTTTGAATTTCTCAATATTTTTAGTTTCATCAATATGTGTTCCGCCACATAAATCTGTAGTTATATCATCAAATTTAACTACTCTAACATTTTCAGTATTAAAATATTCCATTTCTTCAATAGTCATAATCGCACCCATTTTTTTGGCCTTAGTCGTAGTAGTTATAATATATTCACGAATTATATTTTTCTTGATTATGTTGTTAATGAAATCTTCAATTGCCTTAATTTCTTTTTCGGTCGGTCTTTGTTTAAGTGGAAAATCAAAAGTTAATCTATCTTGATTATTATCGGAACCAAGTTGGATTATTTGATCTCCATATAATTTTCTTAAAGCTGCGAATAATAAATGAGTTGCTGAATGATTTCTCATTAATCCAATTCTTGTCTTTTCATCAACAAAAGCATCAATGTAATTTTTCGCATTAATCTTCCCTTTTACCTTATGAATGTGATTGTTGTTCTTATCTTTAAAAACATCGATAATTTCTATTTTATTTCCGGCTTGAATTAAATAACCTTTATCATGTAATTGACCACCACTTGTTGCATAAAAGGGAGTCTTATCTAAAACTAAATAACCAACTCCATTGATATCTTCCACTTTTTCTTTTTCATCCAATAAAAATAATATTTTTGATCGTGAAGTTAATGAATCATATCCAATGAAATCACTTATTTGCTTATCAATAAGATTTAATGAATTTAAAGCTTGTTCGAAATGATTATGTTCCTTATTAGCTTTGCTTATTAATGAATGCTTTTCTTTAAGTAATTGTAATCTTGCTAAATCAAGTTTAATATTATTTTCATTTAAAATGTCATTAGTCATTTCGATTGGAAATCCATATGTTTCGAATAATTTAAAAGCAACGTCTACATTAAAATAATCTTTTGTCTTTTTCATTTCATCATCAAGAATTTTTTTACCTTTTCTAATTGTTTTTGAAAAATTATCTTCTTCAATTTTTATTATATCTGCAACCTTTTTAACATTAATATCAAAAATTAAAGTATCTTTAGTTACTTGTACTAATTTGTTTAAAAATGTTGTTTGTTTAATTCCTAATTTAATACCAG